>DDJI01000013.1:0-8613 GCA_002338885.1 Ruminococcus sp. UBA1828
AGAAGTACGTTTTGTGTACCCATTATGTTCAGTCCCCTCGTCACCTCGTAGTTATTTGCGCTGAGATACCATGAGTTAGTATATTACAAATCGCAGTAAGTGTCAATTCATATTTCGCTAAGAAATTATACCACATTAAATACAATCAATGATTAGCGGAGTTTTTTCTATTGTAATAAAACCCGCGGGCGTTTATAATACCGATAGAATACCATATAATAAATTACGAAACAGGAGGCAGGATTATGGTTGCGTTTTATCCCCCGATGGGGTGGAACAGCTGGGACTGCTACGGAGCCGCAGTTGATGAAAAGACAGTAAAACAAAATGCTGAGTTTATGTCAAAGCATTTAAAACAGTACGGATGGGAGTATATTGTAGTAGATATACAATGGTACCAGCCGTCGGCAGCCACTCACGAGTATCAGCCGTTTGCCGACCTTGTGATGGACGAATACTCAAGACTCATGCCCGCAGAGAACCGCTTTCCCTCGGCAAAGGGCGGAAAGGGATTTGCTCCCTTGGCGGAGTACGTTCATTCTTTGGGATTGAAGTTCGGAATACACATAATGAGAGGCATCCCGAGACAGGCTGCGTCTAAAAATACAAAGATCAAGGGCAGCAATTACACCGCGCGTCAGGTTGCGGTTTACAACGACATATGCTGGTGGAACCCCGACATGTACGGAACGAATGCCGAGTGCGAGGGCGCAAAGGACTACTACAACAGCATCTTTGAGATGTATGCCGAGTGGGGCGTTGATTTTGTCAAGGTTGACGACATATGCCGCAACGACAGAAACGAGGGCGAGATAAAGCTCATAGCAGAGGCCATAAAGCATTGCGGACGCGAGATGGTCTTGAGCCTTTCTCCCGGACCGGCAAAGATCTCGCAGTCCGAGTTCTTTAAGGAATACGCGAACATGTGGAGAATAACCGATGACTTCTGGGACAGATGGGATCTGCTCTACAACATGTTTGAGCGCGCGCAGGTGTGGGCTGACCATGCCGGAGCGGGACATTGGCCGGATGCGGATATGCTCCCCATAGGCCCTATAAATCAGGTTTATTCAAAGGACAACCGCACAAACTTCACCCACGACGAGCAAAAAACCATGATGAGCCTTTGGTGCATGATGCGTTCGCCGCTCATGATAGGCGGAGAGATGACCGGCTTTGACGAGTTTACGATGTCGCTCGTGACAAATCCCGAGCTTTTGGAGATAGAGAAAAAGAGCTTTTGCGCACGCATGCTTTCAAGAAGGGCAGTGGACGGCTGCGAGCAGATAACATGGTTTGCGCCCACTCCGGACGGAAGCTGCTTCTATCTTGCGCTCTTCAATGCGGGTGAAAAGGACAGCGTCATAAGCGTTGATTTAAAAACTCTCGGCATTGATGTAAACGAATCTTATGAGATTTGGGACAAGACCACGGCGGCGGTCTGCGGCAGCGTAAGCGCAACCGTAAGACCTCACGGCGTAGCCCTTTACAAGCTCACAAAGAAATAATCACGTATAAAAATTGCCGGCATCCGCTCCTTTTCGTGCGGCAGCCGGCAATGATTTTGGACAGACACAGCGCAAAATCGCATAAATACGAAAAACAGCGCCGAGAAACTTCCCGACGCCGCATCTTCAACATAATCTTCCAAGCAAATGTACGATGCGCAGTGCGTGACGCGTGTAGACATTTGCGCTTTTTCAAACGTTCATTGTGACTTTATTATAGCCTTTTCAGCGCTTTAACACAATGATATTTCTTCACGACTTTATTGACTGATTATCACATTGGAATTTTTAGCCGCAACCTGTCCCGGGTGATTTGCAGCCACGGCTGCAGCGCAGGCATGCGGCGAAAGGCGGAATAAACAACATGCGCAGTTTTATAGACAGTATACGCATCCCGAGCCGGCCGCCGACGATTGCGCCGGAGTACTTCGGCGCTTTTTGCTGCACGGCAGACAAATGCCCCGACAGCTGCTGCCGTTCGGGGTGGGAGATAACAATAGATGACGACACATATGCCGCATACAAAGCCGCGGGCGCGTCCGACATAGACGAAAATCTCACTGTCGGCAGCGACGGCGACAGGATATTCAGGCTTAAGCCCGACGGCAGCTGCTCGTACCTTAGGGATGACGGGCTGTGCAGCCTGTATATACTGACCGATGGCAGGCTCGGTGAGATATGCAGCATGTATCCGAGGTTTGTAGAGGAGTACGACGGCTTCAACGAGACGGGGATATCCGTTTCCTGTCCGGCAGCAAGGGAGCTTGTCCTCTTGGGGTCAAGAGAGGACTACAGACTTGAGGGCGAGCGTCCTATGGAGGAGCTGCTGAGCTTTCTCCACTCGGCAAGAAAGCATGCGTTTGACATAGTTTACGGCGGGGAAAGCGCATACTCTGCCTCGATAAAGCTTGAGGCGTTCGGCGCGTACCTGCAACAGATGATAGACCTTTGGGAGCTTGATTTTACTTCGCGGGACGTGCGTGAGTTTGAAAAGCTGTTTGCCGAGGGCGGCATACCTGTTTCAAAGGAGAACACAGAGAGCTTTTGCACTCAGATTCTTATGAACACGGAAATACTTTATCCCGAGTGGGAAGACCTGCTCAAGCGGCGCAAAAGCGGGGCTGCGCATTATGACGGCGACGACTCGCGCGAGCGGGCATACCTTGCGTATTTGGTGTTCCGATTCTTTTTAAAGGCCGTGTGCACGGAGGACATATACACTGCCTGCAAATTTATAAGGAACGCATATTTGCTTTGTCGGTCGCTTGAATGCGGATTTGAGCGCGCGATAGGGCTGTTTTCAAAGGAAATAGAGCATGACGCCGAAAACTATGCGCAGCTGCTTGAGGTCATGTGCTGCGAGCAGAACGGTTGACATGCGTTGCGGGCGATGGTAACATAACTTTCAGAGCATAAAAGCGATAAGGGGAGTGTTTGCTGTGAAGATATATGAAAATGCATTTGAGCTTGTGGGAAATACGCCGCTGGTCATGATATCGAGGTTTTGCGCGGCAAGGGGGATAAACGCGAATATTGCGGTGAAGCTTGAGAGCTTAAACCCCGCGGGAAGTGTTAAGGACAGAGTGGCAAAGGCGATGATTGAGGACGCCGAGAAGCGAGGCGTTTTAAAGCCCGGAGCTGTCATAATAGAGCCGACGAGCGGAAACACCGGCATAGGACTTGCAGCCGCTGCCGCCATAAAAGGCTATCGCGTAATACTCACCATGCCCGACACAATGAGCGTGGAAAGAAGAAAGCTGCTTGCGGCCTACGGCGCGCAGATAGTTTTGACAGAAGGCGAAAAGGGAATGAGCGGCGCAGTTGCGAAAGCGGAAGAGATTGCCGCATCTATAGAGGGCAGCATAATAGCGGGGCAGTTTGAAAACCCCGCCAACCCAAGAGCGCACTATCTTACGACCGGACCCGAGATATGGTCGGACACGGACGGCAGAGTGGATATTTTTGTAGCCGGCGTGGGAACGGGCGGAACGCTGAGCGGCGTGGGAAAGTATCTCAAGGAGCAAAATCCGAACGTAAGAATAGTTGCCGTGGAGCCTGCATCGTCGCCGCTGCTTTCGCAGGGAAGAGCCGGCGAACATGGCTTGCAGGGAATAGGTGCAAACTTTGTCCCCAAAACGCTCGACACCGATATTTACGACGAGGTTGTCACAATAACGGAGACCGAGGCTTATGAAGCGGGCAGAGCGCTGGCAAAGAAAGAGGGAATACTTGCCGGCATATCGTCAGGAGCGGCGCTGGCTGCGGCTCAAAACTTAGCCATGCGAAAGGAAAACGAGGGCAAGCTGATAGTTGCATTGCTGCCCGACACAGGCGACAGGTACCTCTCAACGCCGATGTTTGATTAAAAAATAACGCCGGTGCAAAAGCTGCATCGGCGTGGTCGGAATCTGGTGGTCTGTGCCGATAGGCTGGCTGCTTGCGGATGCAGTCGGCGCGGCATACTACATGCTGCGGAAAAAGACCATGCTGAATATTGACGGCCGAGCTTAAAAACAGCATAAAAGCACGCGGATGTTTTACCCGCGTGCTTTTTGTTTTATGAGTGATTGTAGTAGCTTTCGGCGTACCTGACGGTGTCCATGGCGTCCTTAGCATAGGAATCGGCGTGAATCATCTCGGCGTATTCCCTTGTAAGCACCGCCCCGCCCACGACGACTTTTATGTCTTTGTCGTACTCGTGAAGCAAAGCTATGGTTTTCTCCATCGACGGCACAGTAGTGGTCATGAGTGCGCTCAGTCCGACAAGCTTGCATGATGTTTTTTTCACGCAGTCGAGAACCGCCTGCGGGTCTACATCTCTGCCGAGGTCGTATACTTTGAATCCGTAGCTTTCAAGCATCACCCTGACTATGTTTTTTCCTATGTCGTGTATGTCGCCCTTCACCGTTGCAAGTATCACGTCCTTGCCGTTAGAGCGGCCCTGCGGCATGTGAAGCTTGACCCTTGAAAAAGCGGCGGTCGCAGCATCCGCACTCATCAGCAGCTGCGNNACATACACGTCATCAGCAGCTGCGGCAAAAACGCCTTCTTTTGCTCAAACTGACTGCCTATTTCGTTCAGGGCGGGGATTATGTGCAGGTTTATCACGTCGAGCGGCGGCGTGTCCTTTAAAAGCTCGTCCGCAAGCGCAGCCGCATCGTCTTTAAGACCCTTTACTATCGCCGATGACAGGGTCTTTTGAGCGGGAGCGGGGGTGTCGTTTTGCACAGATGCATCCCTTTGCGCATATGAAATGTAGTCTGCACATGCGCTGTCCATGCCGTGAAGCGCCTTAAACGCATAGTACACATCCGTCATCGCCTTTGAACGAGGGTTCATTATGGCGCAGTCAAGACCGTTTTCAAGCGCACAGCCGTAAAAGCATGCGTTGATCTTTTCGCGCTCCGGCAGACCAAAGGATATGTTTGAAACGCCGAGGCTTGTTTTAATGCCTCGCTCACGGAGCATGCGCACCGCCTCAAGCGTGACAAGCGCACTCTTTTGATCCGACGACACGGTCAGACAAAGCGGGTCGGCTATTATGTCCTTTTTCTCTATGCCGTACTTTCCCGCCTCTGATATTATCTTTTCTATTATGGCTACTCTTTCTGCCGCCGTGTTTGGTATGCCCGTCTCGTCCATCGCAAGAGCTATCAGGGCTCCGCCGTATTTCTTTACAAGCGGGAACAAAGCGTCCATCTTTTCTTTTTCGCCGTTTACCGAGTTTATAAGCGGCTTGCCGCAGTATATTCTCATCGCGCCCTCAAGCGCCGACGGGTCGGCAGAATCGAGCTGCAAGGGCAGATCGGTGACCGATTGAACCGCACTCACGACCTTGCAAAGCATTGCTCTCTCATCTATCTCGGGAAGACCCACGTTTACGTCTAAAATATGAGCATGCGCCTCCGCCTGTTCGACAGCCTCGTTTAAAATGTAGCTCAGGTTTTCTTCTCTGAGTGCGGCTTTGAGCTTGGGCTTTCCTGTGGGGTTTATCCTTTCGCCTATCATGATTGGCGAGTCGCCTATGCACACGCATTTAATCCCCGATGTTACGGCGGTTATGTCCTTTTTTTCGGGCGGGTTGAAGGGGATGTTTGCTTCGGATATCGCGCTTACCGTCTTTTTTATGTACTCGGGCGTTGTTCCGCAGCATCCGCCGAGAATGGTGAACCCTTCTTTAGCAAGCCCCACCATGTACTGTGCAAACTCATCCGCACCGACATCGTAAACGGTTTTGCCGTCTGAAACCTTAGGCAAACCGGCGTTTGGATTTGCAATGAGCGGTATTTCGGAGATTCCCGCAAATTCGGGAGCCATTTTCAGCATTATGTCCGGACCGAAGGAGCAGTTCATGCCCACGGCGTCCACTCCGAGGCTCTCAAGCATTGCAACCATTGTCTTAGGATCTGCGCCGGTCATCAGCTTTCCGCATGCGTCGTACGCGTTTGTGACGAATATCGGAAGATCGCAGCACTCCTTTGCGGCAATCACCGCAGCCTTTGTCTCAAGGCAGTCGTTCATAGTCTCTATCAAAATAAGGTCTGCGCCGCACTTCACACCGGCTTTTATCGTGCGTGAAAACAGCGACACCGCCTCTTCAAACCCGAGGTCTCCCAAAGGCTCCGTCAGCCGTCCGGTAGGTCCGATGTCGAGCGCTGTGTACACCTGCTTTTCGGCGCTGTCCGCCGCATCGCGGGCGCACTTCATCGCCGCCTGTATCATGCTTTCATACTCCGGATACTTGTCGGGGTTTATGCCGAAAGTGTTTGCGGTGATTATGTCGCTTCCGGCGTCGATGTAGCTTTTGTGCACCTTTGTTATGATGTCGGGGTGGGATGCGTTCCAAAGCTCCGGAGGCTGTCCGTCCTTTAAACCGAGCTGCTGCAGCAGCGTTCCCATGCCGCCGTCAAAAAACAGCCTGCGCGTCTTTATGGCTTTTCTTATGTCTTTCATGTTTTGAAGTTGTCATCCTTCCGTATTTACTCTCGGCATGGCTTGCGTCAGCAGTCCCGCTATGGCTGTCACAGACTTTTTCGGGGTCATGAGCAGGGATTTGCTGAGACTGATGTTTAAAAGCCTGCCCGCATTTAAAACAGATAATATTTGCGGCTGCAGCTCAAGCGGCAGGTCGCCGTATCCCGGGCTGTACCTGCGCCTGTGCTCTGCGCCCTTGAATATTTCCCGCTCGGCGCAGTCGCATGCCGACTCGGCATACGCAGAGGCAAGCGCATCGGTGATAAAATGCTCCGCCGCAGATATCTGAGAAAGCTTTAATATCAGCCTGTCCACGTTTATTCCGAGAGTCACCGCAAATATGTATGCCTTCGTGCAGCCGCTCAGATTTTCATATAGCGACTTGCTTTGAAACTCCCCGAACCCGAGGTCTATAGAACAGCGCTCGGGGTGAGGATAGCTGACATCTGTCTTTACGGCGCAGAACCGGCAGTCGATTGCGCCCAAAAGCCTTTCGCGGCAGGAGCCGATGAGCTCGTCCGTGTATTCGTTTGTATACCTGAGGGGGATTTTCAGCCTTGCCGCCGCCTCCAAAGCGTCAAGCTCAAGCTCGCTTGCGGGTATGCTGTTATAGATGAGTTCCGTCGCCATATAAAAACCGCTATGACACTATCTCGGTCAGATTTGCCTTGATTGCGGCGGCGACGTCCGGCTTGTTCATAGAGTACACATGCACTGCGTTCACGCCGTTTGCATACAGGTCGATTATCTGCTCGGTTGCGTATGCTATGCCCGCCTGCTTCATGGCTGCGGGGTTATCTCCGTACCGGTCAACAATTCTCACAAACCTCTGCGGCAGAGCCGAGCATGATATCGACATCAGCCTTTTGATCTGTCCCGCGTTTGTCACGGGCATGATTCCCGCGATAACAGGCACGTTTATTCCCGCACGGTAAATTCTGTACAGGAAGTTGTAGAGTATGTTGTTGTCAAAGAACATCTGCGTGGTCAAAAACTCGCATCCGCTGTCCACCTTTATTTTCAGCGCATCTATGTCTGCGGCGCTGTTGGGGCTTTCGGGGTGTCCTTCGGGGTAGCATGCTCCGCCTATGCAGAATCCGCCGTCCTTTGCAATTTCGGATATAAGCTCGCTTGCGTGGCGGTAACTTATTTTGCTCATGTCAAAGCCCTGCGGGATGTCTCCGCGGAGCGCAAGGATGTTTTCTATCTTGTGCTCCTTCAGGCTTTGAAGCTCCTCGTGTATCTTTTCACGGGTGGAAGAAACGCATGTCAGGTGCGCAAGCGGGGTTATTCCCATTCCGCTGAGCGTTTGGCATATGTCAAACGTGTACTTTGACGTTCCGCCTCCCGCTCCGTATGTCACGCTCATGTAGCTCGGATGCAGCTTGGCAATCTGCGTCGCCGCACTCATTACGCTCTCAAAATTGTCCTGCGTCTTTGGCGGGAATACTTCAAACGACAGGCTCGGCTTGCCCTGTGTCACTATCTCAAGTATGTTCATTTTATACCTCCTCGGTGTTTTTTGCGCTAAAGTGTCAAAGTAAATTATAACACATTCCAAAGTCGGTGGCAAGCAAAAAGCACAAAAAAGCGGTGCAAACCGTAGAGTCTGCACCGCTTTCGGCGTTTAAATATTATCAGTTCTTAAAAGCGTCCTCGGCGGCGTCCTTGATTTCGCTTGCCGCATTCTTTACGGCGTCCGCGGCATCCTCGCCGAACTCCTTTGCCTTCTGAGCAAGAGTTTCCTCGGCGTCATCGTCGTCAAAGCTGAAAGAAATAGGCTCGCAGTAGCTGTCTCTTCTTTCGTCGAGCTTTGTCGCAACATAGTCCGCAATCTTTGTGGACACCTCGCTCACCTTGTCGGCAGCCACAACTATTCCGCCCATGACTCCGTCGATTATGTTGTTAACCGCGCCGGACATGCTTATTCCCGCACTGCCTTCTTCCTCGTCGCCAAGGTCGCTGCCGTCAGAACACTTAGAGCAGCTTCCGCAGTCGTCGTCGCATCCGCACTCGTCGCCGTTCCAGCTGTCGCAGCCGTCACACTTGTTGAGTCTGCCGGTTTCGTCTGAGTCCATTTCATCGCTGTAAGTTGTGGACGATTTTTTAGATATGGAAATTGCCAGGGCGG
>DDJI01000013.1:8619-16434 GCA_002338885.1 Ruminococcus sp. UBA1828
GGAAGAAGGCCGCACCAATGCCGAGAGCTATTTTAAAAGCCTTATTCATGAGGAACATCTCCTTAAAATATATTTAAATATAATATAACACATGTCGTTTTAAATTGCAACACTATAAAGTGTCGGCAGCTCACATGTTTTTGCTCAGGTGCATTATAATGCTTATCGCAGCTATGGGCGCGGTTTCACACCTGAGTATTCTCTGTCCGAGCCAGACTGCGTTTATTCCGTTTTCGCGGCAGAGCCTGATTTCGTCCTCCTCAAATCCGCCCTCCGAACCGACAAGCAGTCCTATGTGAGAGCCGACGGGATAGCTGAACCTGTCAAGCGGCAGCCCGCCCTTTTCGTAGCATACAAGCCCTAAATCGAGCTTTTTCATTTCGGCGGTGCACTCTTTGAGAGATATTATGTCCGAAACCTCCGGAATAATTCCTCTGCCCGATTGCTTTGCGGCCTCAAGCACGATTTTTGCAAGCCTTTCACGCTTTTTTGCAAACTGCGCGCGATCCGGTCTTGACACGCACCTTGATGTAAGCACCGGAACTATCCTGCATGCGCCAAGCTCGGTGGCTTTTTGAGCTATCAGCTCTAACTTGTCAAGCTTAGGCATCGCCATAAACAGCGTCAGAAAAATGCTCGGCTCCTCCGACGGCTTGCTGCTTTTGACCTCAAGATCCACCGACTCGTCCGATATGGACAGGATTTTGCATGAATAGTCTGTTTTGTCGCAGCAAACCGTAATTTCGTCGCCTATGCGCATCCTCAGCGACCTGCCTATGTGCCGCGCATCGTCGCCGCATATTTGCGCATACCCGCCATCCGGCGGCTCGGATATGAAAAACCTCGGCATAGTTTGACCCCCTGTTTCAACTGATATACCGCTATTATACGTTTTATCGGACAAAATTTCAACCGCTTATGTGTTCTTGCGGTATGCCGCGGCATACGCCTATAAGAATTTGTGTTGCATAATCCGCGACGCTGTGGTATCATAATTATTGATTATCGGCGGATATTGCCGTTTATTATAATGAAAGGACCTTTGATTTTAAGGTGTTGGGTGACGATATGGCTCGCAGGGATAAAGTAAACTACTATCTTGACATAGCGGACGCTGTCTCGGAGAGGGGAACATGCCTTCGCCGCAGATACGGAGCTGTCATAGTAAACAATGACCAGATTATTTCCACCGGATATGTCGGCGCGCCGAGAGGACGCCAAAACTGTACCGACCTCGGTTACTGCGTGAGAAATCAGCTTAAAATACCGAGAGGAGAAAGGTATGAGCTTTGCAGAAGTGTTCATGCGGAGATGAACGCCATAATAAACGCCCCGAGAGAGCGCATGATAGGCGCGACGCTTTACCTTTGCGGCAGGGAAGCAGACACAAACGAGTACATAAAAAACTCCTCCTGCTGCTCGCTTTGCAAGAGGATGATAATAAATTCGGGAATAGAGCGGGTGGTCATAAGAGACGACGACCAAAACTACAGAAGCATTCCGGTGTTTGACTGGATCATAAACGACGACTCCATATCGGGAGAGTTCGGATATTAAAAGGACGGATCTTATTGAGCGCTACAGTATATACACATTCCGCATCCGAGACAATCAGCCTCGGCAAAAAAATAGGCAGGCTGTTAAAGGGCGGAGACATAATCGCCTTTAAGGGCGGCATGGGCATGGGAAAAACCACAATAACCCACGGTATAGCCATGGGCATGGGTCTTAGGGACGATGTGAGCAGCCCGACGTTTGCGCTTGTAAACGAGTATTCCGGCGACGGAGCGCTCACGCTATACCACTTTGACATGTACAGAATCAGCGGTGCGGACGAGCTTGAATCCATAGGTTTTTACGATTATTTGTCCGACGGCTGCGCAGCGGTGATAGAGTGGAGCGAGAATATAGCGGACGAGCTTCCGCCCGATGCCATCATAATACAAATCGAAAAGACCGGCGAAAACGACAGAAAAATAACTATCAGCGGAGGTGACAGGTTTGACGGTATTGGGAATTGATACTTCTTCAAAAACCGCATCCTGCGCCGTGATCAAAGACGGGCTTTTGCTTTGCGAAACCACGGTTTATACAAAGCTCACCCATTCCCAGGTGATACTGCCCTTCGTGATAAGAATGCTCGGTGATGCGGGCATCGAGCTGAGTGATATAGACCTTGTGGCGGTGGCAAACGGCCCCGGCTCCTATACCGGCTTGCGAATAGGCATAGCTTTGGTGAAGGGACTTTGCTATGACGGCAAAAAGTGCATAGGCGTTTCAACTCTTGAGGCGCTGGCATACGGCTGCGTCAGCGCAAAGGCGAGAATATTCAGCGTCATGCGCGCAAGGCAGGGAGTGGTTTATTTCGGAGCATACGACTCCGACGGCAGCTGCTTAAAATGTGCCCTGCCGGACGGCGTTGTGAGCGACGAGCAAATATATAAGTGCGCCGGCGAGTGGGACGGCGACATAATACTCGTGGGCGACTGTGCCGAGCAGATAAAGCAAGAGCTTTTTGCGGACGATGAGCGGGTAAGGCTTGCCCCGACGGCTGTAATGCTCGGAAACGCCGCATCGCTTTGCATGGCGGCGGCTGCGCATGCCGGCGAGGCGTCTGACGCAAAAGCCCTGAACGCAAAGTATCTACAGATAACTAAGGCGGAAAAAGACCGCCTTGAAAAGAAAATATAAAACGAAAACTGAAAGGTTGGGTTTAATATGAAGATCGGAATCGGAAACGACCACGCCGGAACTGCTCTTAAACTTGAGATTTGCAAGCACCTCGATGAAATCGGTGTGGAGTACATCGACTACGGGGTTGCACCCGGCGAGGCAATAGACTATCCCGACGCTGCCGAGAGGGTGTGCAGGGAAGTTGTAAAGGGAACTGTAGACAGAGCAATACTCATCTGCGGAACGGGAATAGGAATATCTATAGCCGCCAACAAAATCAAGGGCATACGTGCCTGCGCATGCTCCGATGCTTACTCCGCAAAGTACACAAGGCTTCATAACGACGCCAATGCGCTTTGCCTCGGCGGAAGAGTCGTCGGATCGGGCTTGGCATGCGAGCTTGTAGACCTGTTCTTGACGACAGAGTTTGAAGGCGGACGCCACCAAAGGCGCGTTGACCTGATAACAAAGCTTGAGCAAAACGGCTGAAAGCGATAAGAAAATAAAAAGAGCCTGCATTTTTTGCAGACTCTTTTGTTTTACTCGACTTGAGCATTTTATGGCGGCTATCCGTTGTCCGGCAGCAGCTCCCTAAGCCTTTTTGCCGTTTCGACGGGGAAGTCGTCCTTCGGCGGGTTTTTGCACAGCGCCTCAAGNNTTCTTGTGTTCGAGCTTTGGGGGAGCATGTATCCCGATTCTCTTTGCAAATCCTCGTTCACAAGCCTTGCCGCCTTTGCAAGCGCCGCCATGAGATTGCGCTCGTCCTTGTCGCCTGCCGCGTCTGACAGCGCAGAGGCGATGATTTCTTCTGCGGCTTTGTTTTTTGTCTCCATGCGTGACTTGGCCAAAACCTCGTCCGATTTTTTCTGCTGGGCGGGATAGCTCGCCGGAACTATTGATATCGCTCCGCTCGGGCATGCCTTTGCACATTCGCCGCAGCCTATGCACTTGTCAACGTCTATTATGCTGTTCTCGGTGTCGGACGCTCCGGTGGGGCAGACATACAGACAAAGGCAGTCCTTTGTGCAAAGCCGAAGGTTTCTGACTACGAAATATAAGCTCTTAGGCATGATGTTGCCTCCTCTCTGCCACGTCAAACTTCCATGCGGGGACTTTGCATACCGGACATACCGACGGCGGGTTTTCACCTATGTATATGAACCCGCAGACGGAACACACCCATACCTTTTTGCCGGATATGAAGCCTGCGCCTTCTCTTCTGAACCTTTCAAGCAGCGAACGCATTACCGCCGTAACCTTTTCACCCCAGACGCACACCCGCTGAGTGCCTCTGTCACCCTGCTCCTTCGCGGCGTCCGATATCTGAGGGTAAATGCTTGTCATGTCGGCAGATAAAAGCTCGGACAGCTTTCCCGCATCCGGTCTTTGCTCCTTCGGGGCGGCCTTTAAAAAGTACTCGGAAAGCTCTTTGAAAAGGGCGGATTCTTCGCTCTTGTACTGTTTTTCGCATCCTCGTGCGAGGTTTGACATTATTGCGGACATCTCCACGGCGGTGTATCCTAAGATGTCGTCGCCGCTTTCGGCTGCCTCCGGTGATGCACTCGCAACATCTTTTTGCGGCTCACCGGCGTTGTCTGTGTCCTTTGGCTTTTCAGGCTCGGCAGGTACAAAAACATCCTTCGGCGCACCGCAGACAGGGCAGCACCATGACGCGGGAAGCTCACTAAACGGTATTGCCTCCTTTTCATCGTCATATACGTAGCCGCATATCGAGCAGACGTATTTCACTTTTACTCCTCCTTTATCGGGGTATTTAACAGACGGCAGGCTGTTGACGGCTCTTTAATCTATATATTTAATAAAAGTTATCAACATANNACTGTTTAATTTTATTTTAACATATATACAGGTGGTGTCAACCGCTTTTTTGCCGCGCTTTATCGATTTAAGACTTTTCGGCGCGGCAAATATGCCATTGCCAACGGGCAGATAAAGTATTATAATTTGAATAACCGTTATTTAAAGATGAAAGGGGGCTTTGCCGTGCCGTATATGTCGGACTCACAGCTTGTAAGCAGCATACGCGCCAATAAGATTTGCCCGTGCTATATGTTTTGGGGAAAGGATTCGGCTACCATAGCTGCCCTCACATCAAAACTTATAAACAAGCTTGTTCCGGACAGCGCAAAAGATTTAAACTATCATTTCATACCCGCTGCCGAATTTTCAAGCTCTCAGCTTTCTGACATATGCGAGTCGCTTCCCGTGTTTTCGGAGAGGGTTGTTGCGGCGATAAATGACTTAAACGCCGAGACTCTTCGCCAGGACGAGCTAAAGCGCCTTTGCGAAATCATATCTGAAATAGACCCGAGTATCACAACCTTAATTATATACGCCACGGGGGTTGATCTGGCGGAGGGCAAAAAACAGCTTTCCCCGAAAAACAAGAAACTTGCCGAGCACATATCAAAGTGCGGCGGCATTGTCACGGAGTTTGCATACCACAAGCCCGCGGAGCTTGTAAAGCACATACAAAACCGAATGTCAAAGTCGGGCTGCTTTATAAACGACAGGTCCGCTGCATATCTGGCGCAGCTTTGCGGCTGTGACCTGCTCATGGTTGACAACGAGTGCGACAAGCTCACCGCGTACACCCAAAGCGGCGAAGTGACCGATCAGATTATAGACATGCTTGTCAGCGGTCAGACCGACGCCGATGCATACAAACTCTCTCGGGCCGTTGTGTCGGGGAAGAGCGCACAGGCGTTTGACATGCTTAACAGCCTTTATAACCGGCAAGCCGAGCCTATACCTCTTTTGTTCGTCATATCGAGCGCGCTGATGGATCTGTATCGCGCGAAGGCGGCTATAATAAGCGCAAAATCAGAGTCGGACATGATAAACGATTTTTCTTATAAGGGAAGGAGCTTTGCGGCGGAAAATGCGTTCAGAGACTGCCGCAGCATGTCCATGGATAAAATAAGGCGATGCTTAGGGATACTTTCCGACTGCGATGCCGACATGAAATCAAAGCGCACAGACCCGAAAGTGCTTTTGGAGGAGGCCATTGCAAAGATGCTCTCCGCAAAGTAATGAAAAAGCCGCGGGTCGGTAAAGGTAAAAATGCTTGGGAGGCTTTAAATCATGCTTCACTGTGACGGAGCTGTCGTCGTCGAAGGAAAATACGACAAGGCAAAGCTGAAAAACCTTATAGACTGTCCGGTCATAGTCACCAACGGTTTCGGCATATTTAAAGACGCCGAAACGGCAAAGCTTATAAGACTGTATGCCCAAAAGGGCGGCATAATAATACTCACGGACAGCGACAGCGCGGGCTTTACAATCCGCGGATACATCAGGGGCATAGTGCCGAACGGGCGGGTTGTGAACGCATACATCCCCGATATATACGGCAAGGAGAGCCGAAAGCGGGAGCCTTCAGCCGAAGGCAAGCTCGGCGTCGAGGGCGTTCCGGACGAGGTGATAAAGTCCACCCTTGAAAAGTGCATAAACGACCTCAAAGACGGCGCTGAAACCGGCGGGGGATGTAAGCCCCATGGTGACAGACTTATAACAAGGCTTGATCTGTACGAGGACGGCCTGAGCGGTTCAAAGAACTCGTCATGGATGAGAGAACAGCTTTTAAAGGAGCTGTCGTTGCCGCAGCGCCTTCCGTCAAATTCGCTTTTGGATGCGCTGAACAGGCTGATAAGCTATGATGAGTACCGCAGGCTGGTTGAAAAGATAAAACAACAAATGTGACGCGAGGATAACGAGCAAATATGGTTTTTGCAGGAGTGGAATTTTTATTTTACTATCTTCCGATAGTAATGCTTGTCTACTTTATATCACCGAAAAAATTTAAAAACCTGATACTGTTTGTCTCAGGCTTGATTTTTTATGCCTGGGGCGAGCCTTTGTATGTGTGCGTGCTTTTGCTTTCCACGCTTATAGACTATTTCGCCGGAATTATCATGGATAAGACGGACAGCACGGCAAAGCGGCGGGCATGCCTTATAGTGTCGGTTGTGATGAATTTGGGGCTTTTGTTTGTGTTCAAATACAGCTCCTTCTTTATTAACACCGTCAACTCGGTTTTCGGCACGTCCATACCCGACCCGGGACTGCCTTTGCCGATAGGAATATCATTTTTCACCTTCCAAACCATGTCCTACACCATAGACCGCTATCGCAACAAAGTCGAGGTGCAGCGCAACTTTATCAACTTCGGCGCATTTGTAACCTGTTTTCCTCAGATAGTCGCCGGCCCGATAGTAAAGTACAGCGACATCGCTAAGGAGCTTGACTCAAGGAGCGTCGGGACATCCGACCTTTCGGACGGAATCAGCATATTCATGTGCGGACTTTCAAAGAAGGTGCTTTTGGCAAACAGCATAGGCGACGTATGGGCGCAGATAAAGGCGTGCGACTATTCGACGCTTCCCGCAGCAACCGCATGGCTCGGAATAATTGCGTTTACGTTTCAGATATACTTTGATTTTTCGGGCTATTCCGATATGGCAATAGGACTTGGCAGGATGCTCGGCTTCCACTTCCCGAAAAACTTTGACTATCCGTACCTGTCAAAGAGCGTTTCGGAGTTTTGGAGACGCTGGCATATGACCTTAGGCTCGTGGTTTAAAGATTATGTCTATTTCCCGCTCGGGGGCAGCAGAGGCACAAAGGCTCAGACCGTGAGAAACCTCTTGATAGTGTGGTTTTTGACCGGACTTTGGCACGGCGCAAGCTTTAACTTTGTGCTTTGGGGACTTTGGTTCGGCGTCCTCATTGTAATAGAGCACCTTGGCTTCTCAAAAATCCTTGCAAAACTTCCCGCAGCGGTTTCGTGGCTTTATACCATGCTTGCTGTCGTTTTGGGATGGGTGCTGTTTGAAACCGACTCGCTCGGCTCGGCATGGGCATACCTCGGAGCTATGTTCGGCGCCGGCGGGGCTTTTGCCGATTCGCAGTTCACAGCGTGGCTGTCCGAGTGCGCACCCATACTTGCAATATGCATATTCTTTGCCTTCGGAGCGGGCAGAGAGTACCTTGCAAAGCTCGGCGGCAGCGATTCAAAGGCGCTGATGGTTGTCAAGCCGCTTGTTACCGGCGCTTTGCTCATAGCATGCACGGCGTACATCGTAAACGGCGGTTACAACCCGTTCCTGTATTTTAACTTTT
>DDJI01000012.1 GCA_002338885.1 Ruminococcus sp. UBA1828
ATGCACTCAAAATATGCGTTTCTGGGGTCGTAGCCTGCCTCGACAAGCGTTTCAAAGCCTGCCTGCATGAGCGCGCAAACGCCGCCGCACAGAACTGCCTGCTCGCCGAAGAGGTCTGTCTCTGTCTCGGTGCGGAACGTGGTCTCCAAAACTCCCGCTCTTGCTCCGCCTATTCCGAGCGCGTATGCAAGTCCTATATCCCATGCGTCGCCGGTGGCATCCTGCTCAACGGCTATAAGGCAGGGAACGCCCTTGCCGGCTAAGTACTCGCTTCTTACGGTATGTCCGGGACCCTTGGGAGCTATCATAATTACGTTTACGTTCTTGGGAGGCTTGATGCAGCCGAAGTGGATGTTAAAGCCGTGTGCAAACGCCAAAGTCTTGCCCTCGGTGAGGTTCGGCTCGATCGACTCCTTATAGAGCTTTGCCTGCTTCTCATCGTTGATGAGTATCATGATGATGTCTGCGTTCTTTGCCGCCTCGGCAGAGGTCATGACCGTAAGCCCCTGGCTTTCAGCCTTTGCCCAGCTCTTGCTGCCCTCGTAAAGGCCTACGATTACGTTCACGCCGCTGTCCTTGAGGTTGAGCGCGTGAGCATGTCCCTGAGATCCGTAGCCGATTATAGCTACCGTCTTGCCGTCGAGCTTGTGAAGATCACAATCCTGCTGATAAAAAATCCTTGCCATAGTGATTACTCCTTTTTTCTTTATAAATTAAATTTAATAATTGGTAACTTTGCGAATGGTGGAGCTTCCTCGCTCCAAGGAGACTATTCCGGTGCGGCATATCTCGAGTATTTTGTAATCCTTCATCAGGTTCACAAAATCGTCTATTCTTCTTGTGTCGGCGGTGAGCTGGAATATTATCGATTCCTTTGAGTAGTCAACCGTACGCGCATCGAAGCCCTGCGCCGCCGCCAAAATCTCATCTCTTGTTTGCGGGTTGTTCTCCATCTTTATCAGGAGCAGCTCGACGCTTACCGACTCGTCGTTTTTCAGCTCCTTTATGGAGCAGACGTCCGGCAGCTTGTAAAGCTGATTTATGAGCTGCTGTTTATTTATCTCGTCTCCGTCAAAGAGCACTGTGATTCTCGAAAGGTCTGCGGATTCGGTTTCGCTTACGGTAAGGGCGGATATATTAAACTGTCTGCGCCTGAACATACTTGTCACCCTGTTGAGAACGCCGAACTGATTCTTTACAAGAACTGCAACTGTATATCTGTTCATATCAGTCCCCCACCTTCACAATGATGTCCTCCATGGATCCTCCGGGAGGAAGCATGGGAAGCACAAATTCATCCTTATCCACGCTGCAATTTATCAGATACGGCGCCTTTGCCGCAAAGCCGTTTGCCAAAGCCTTGTCCAGCTCTTCAAGCGTAGTCGCCGACTCGCCGTCCGCGCCGAAAGCCTTTGCCAGCGCTACAAAGTCAGTTTTTCTGTTTAAAACCGTATTTGAATAATGCTTATCAAAGAAAAGCGTCTGCCACTGTCTTACCATTCCCAACACGCCGTTATTCATAAGAAGTATTACGATCGGAACGTTATAGGCGACGGCGGTTGCAAGCTCGTTTAGGCACATTCCGAAACTTCCGTCTCCCGTTATAAGAACGGTCTGCTCGCCCGTTGCGTATGCCGAGCCGATTGCAGCGCCCATTCCGAAGCCCATGGTTCCGAGTCCTCCGCTTGATACGAACCTGCGGCACTTTTTAAACCTCAGGTACTGCGCCGCCCACATCTGATGCTGACCGACGTCGGTTGCAACCGGTGTGTTCTCGCCGAGGTACTTATTTAAGCACTCCATGGCGTTTTTGGGCGTCAGGCCGGCGCGCTTGTCGGAGATTTCTTCCTCGCTCGCCTTGAATCTTTCGATCTTTGCCTGCCAGTCGGGGTTCTTGACCTCTTTTATGAGCGGCAGGAGCTTTATAAGCGTCATCTTTACATCTGCGCGAAGTCCCACGGCATCCTCTAAGTTCTTAGACAGCTCTGATCCGTCAACGTCGATGTGAACTATCTTGGCGTTGGGGGAGAATTTGCTGACATTGCCCGTGACCCTATCGTTAAATCTTGTGCCGAGGGCTATTATACAGTCGGCGTTATGCATTGCCATCGACGACGCATAGTGACCGTGCATACCTTCCATGCCCAAAAATCTCGGGTGATCTGTGGGTATTGCGGATATGCCCATGAGTGAGCAGCCTATCGGGGCGTCTATCTTTTCCGCAAGCTCAAGCATTTCGCTCTGCGCTCCGCTCGATATAAGTCCGCCGCCGAAATACACATACGGTCTTTGGCAGGTGTTTATTATCTTTGCCGCCTCTTCTATGCGTATATCCTTTGCCGCCCACGGCTCGTCCTTTTTGACTACCGGCGCGGGGGTGTATTCACACTGCGCTATCTGAACGTCTTTTGGTATATCAACCAAGACAGGTCCGGGTCTGCCCGATATGGCAAGTCTGAACGCCTCACGTATTGTGTCCGCAAGCTCCGTGACGCTGCGCACAAAGTAATTGTGCTTTGTTATGGGAAGCGTGATTCCCGTGATGTCTATCTCCTGAAAACTGTCCGAGCCTATTTGGGTAGTCGGGACGTTTCCCGTAATTGCAATGAGCGGTATTGAGTCAAGGTACGCAGTGGCTATTCCGGTCACGAGATTGGTGGCTCCCGGGCCGGAGGTCGCCAAGACCACGCCCGGCTTTCCCGATGTCCTTGCATAGCCGTCGGCGGCGTGAACCGCTCCCTGCTCATGCGCGGTGAGAACATGCTCTATCTCGTCGGAATACTTGTAAAGCGAGTCATATATCTATATAACCTGTCCGCCGGGGTATCCGAAAATGACCTTGCACTCCTGCTCTATAAGTGTTTTTATAACTATATCCGAGCCTGAAAGCTGCATTAGCTTACTCCTTTCTTAGGCTGTTTGCGATGAGGTCGCCCATCTCGGAGCAGCCCACCTTTATGACCGACTTATTCTTTTCAAAGTCGGCGGGAAGTATATCTGCGGTTCTGTAGCCGTTGTCCAAAACCCTTGACACTGCGTTTTCTATCGCATCCGCCTCCGCAGGCATGTCAAAGCTGTATCTTAGCATCATTGCCGCGGAAAGTATTGTTCCTATGGGGTTTGCGATGTTCTGTCCGGCTATATCGGGGGCAGAGCCGTGTATGGGTTCATAAAGTCCGCAGGTTGTGGCACCGAGGCTCGACGACGGTATCATGCCGATTGAGCCTGTTATCATGGACGCCTCGTCGGAAAGAATATCTCCGAACATGTTTTCGGTGACGATTACATCAAACTGGGACGGGTCTTTTACGATTTGCATTGCGCAGTTGTCAACAAGCATATCGCTCAGCTCGACATCCGGATACTCCTTTGCAAGGTCGTGGATGACCGTTTTCCAAAGGCGGCTGGAGTCTAAGACGTTGCTCTTTTCAACGGAGCAGAGCTTTTTGCGGCGCTTTCTCGCCGTTTCAAAGCCTATTCTGCCTATCCTTTGTATCTCATCCTCGCTGTATCTCAAAACGTCGGCAGCTATTCTCTTGCCGTACATTACGTTTGTGCAGTGCTCGCCGAAATATATGCCGCCGATAAGTTCGCGGACTATGATAAAATCTATGCCTTTGTTGACTATTTCAGGCCTTAGGGGCGATGCATCGGCAAGCTGCGGCCAGATTTTTGCGGGGCGGTTGTTGCTATAGACGCCCATGCCGGATCTGAGTCTCAGAAGTCCCTTTTCGGGGCGCATATCTCCGGGAAGAGAGTTCCACTTTGTACCGCCGACAGCTCCTAAGAGCACGCTGTCCGACTCAAGGCACTTTTTCAGCATCTGCTCCGGAAGGGGGTCTCCCCACTTATCTATAGCCACGCCGCCCATATCGACGTCGCAGTAATTAAAGCTGTGTCCGTACAGGCTTGCGACCGCGTTCAGAACCTTTACGGCTTCCTCTACAATTTCCGGACCTATGCCGTCTCCCCTTATAAGCGCTATGTTCTTATTCAAAGCAATAAACCTCCCTTTAAAGCTCGCCGCATCAGGCGTTGCTGTTCTTTATTGACGCAAGCAATCCGCCCGCCTTTATGATATTCTGTATGAACGGCGGGAAGGGCTGTGCAAAATAGCTCTTTCCGGTGGTGATGTCCTTTATCTCGCCACTGTCAAAATCTATTGACACCTCGTCGCCCGCTGAAATTTCGTCGCAAGCCTCGGGGCATTCAAGTATGGGCATGCCTATGTTTATTGCGTTGCGGTAAAATATCCTTGCAAAGCTCTTGGCTATTACGCAGCCCGTGCCGCAGGTCTTTATTACAAGCGGTGCATGCTCTCTTGAAGAGCCGCATCCGAAGTTATATCCTGCAACTATTATATCGCCCTTTTTCACGTTCTTGACGAAATCCTTATCTATGTCCTCCATGCAGTGAGCCGCAAGCTCGTTTGCATCGGAGGTGTTTAAATATCTTGCGGGTATTATTACATCTGTATCGACGTTGTCGCCGTACTTAAAAACCTTGCCATGTGTATTCATGGTTTTATCTCCTTTCCTGTGCAGCCATCATGCGTTATATTCCGTGATATATCCTGCCACCGCGCTTGCTGCGGCAGTTGCCGGAGATGCAAGGTACACCTCGCTCTTGACATGTCCCATTCTGCCGACGAAGTTGCGGTTGGTTGTAGCAACGCACTTCTCGCCCTCGGCAAGTATGCCCATGTATCCGCCGAGGCAGGGGCCGCATGTAGGAGTTGACACCACCGCACCGGCATCTATGAACGCCGTGACGTATCCGCGGGTGACGCATTCTCTATAGATTGCCATAGTTGCGGGAATGATTATGCAGCGAACGCCGTCGGCAACCTTTTTGCCGTTTAAGATCTTATACGCCGCCTCCATGTCCTCCATTCTGCCGTTTGTGCAGCTTCCTATGACAACCTGGTCTATCTTAATATCATGCAGCTCGCTTGCGGGCTTTGTGTTTTCGGGGAGGTGAGGGCAGCTGACTGTGGGAACGATCTTTGAAAGGTCTACTGTCACGGTCTTTTCATACTCCGCGTCGGGATCTGCGCTGTACTCAACAGGTTCTCTTTCACATCTGTCCTTCATGTAAGCCCTTGTGACGTCATCGACCGGGAATATGCCGTTTTTAGCTCCCGCTTCGATCGCCATGTTGCATATGCAAAGCCTGTCGTCCATAGAAAGCGACGCCACGCCGTCTCCGCAGAACTCCATACTCTTATAGAGTGCGCCGTCTACGCCTATCATGCCTATTATGGTGAGAATAACGTCCTTGCCGCTGCAATTTTCGGGGAGCTTTCCGGTAAGCTCAAACTTAATGGCCGAAGGGACTTTAAACCACGCCATTCCGGTTGCCATTCCCGCCGCCATATCGGTGCTGCCGACGCCGGTAGAAAATGCGCCCAGTGCTCCGTATGTGCAGGTGTGGCTGTCTGCGCCGATTATGCAGTCTCCGGCGGTTACTACGCCCTGCTCGGGCAGCAGCGCATGCTCTATACCCATCTTGCCGACGTCGTAAAAGTGGCTTATGTCGTACTTTCCGGCGAACTCTCTGCACTGCTTTGACTGCTGGGCAGCCTTTATATCCTTATTGGGGACAAAGTGATCTAAAACTATAGCTATTCTCTTTTTGTCAAAAACGCTGTCAAAGCCCGACTTGCTGAACTCGTTTACCGCCACGGGGGTTGTTATGTCGTTTCCCAGGACAATATCGAGCTTTGCGTTTATGAGCTGTCCCGCCTTCACGCTGTCAAGTCCTGCGTGAGCGGCGAGAAGTTTTTGTGTCATCGTCATCGACATGGTTTATCCCTCTCTTTATTTATTTTCTTTCTTATGCGTCATGTTCTCGAACGCATTTAAAAGTGCCTGTGCGCTTGCATGGATTATATCGGTATCGGTGCCTGCGCCCCAGCTCATGCTTGAATCGGCGTCTTTAAGTCCTATATACGCCGCCGCAACGCTTTCGGAGCCGCTGCCCTGCATGCTGTGCTCGGTGTAAACGGAAAGCTCGTATGCGCTGCCGGTGTACATTTTAAGTGCGTTGCTCACGGCATCGAGTGAACCGTTGCCCTCAGCCTCGACAACTTCGGACTTGCCGTTTTCTATAAACTCTATCTTTGTGGCGACGGTGTCTGCGCGTCGCGAAAACTCCATGTTTCCTATCTCTATGCCGTGGTTTGTATCGAGGTAGCTCGACTTGAATATCTGAAGGACCTCGTTTGCCTTAAGCTCCTTATGCTCATGGTCGGACACGGACTTGCACTTGTAGCTGAGATCCTCTCGCATTTTTGCGGGGAGGACATATCCGTATGCCTGCTCTAAGAGGTAGCCTATTCCGCCCTTTCCGCTCTGGGAATTTACCCTTATGACGTCCGCGTCATAGGTTCTGTTTATATCATGAGGATCAATCGGGATATACGGCACGTTCCACTGGTGAAGGTGCTTTTCCTCTCTGTATTTCATGCCCTTTGCTATGGCGTCCTGATGGCTGCCGGAGAAGGCGGCAAACACAAGCGCTCCGGCGTAGGGAGATCTCTCGTAAATATGCATTCTTGTGCATCTCTCATAGACATCGACGAGGTGCGGCATATCCGAGAAGTTGAGCTTAGGATCTACTCCGTGGGAATACATGTTCAAACCGAGCGTTATTATGTCCACATTTCCCGTGCGCTCGCCGTTTCCGAAGAGTGTTCCCTCCACTCTGTCCGCGCCGGCCAAAAGTGCAAGCTCGGTATCCGCCACGCCCGTTCCCCTGTCGTTATGAGGATGCAAAGAAAGCGTCACGTGCTCGCGGTACTTGAGGTTTTCGCTCATGTACTCCACCTGCGAGGCATAGACATGCGGAAGGCTCATCTCAACCGTTACGGGGAGGTTTATAATCACATTATTTGTCTCGGAAGGCTCCAAAACGTCCAAAACGGCGTTGCAAACCTCAAGTGCGTATTCCGGCTCGGTTCCGGTAAAGCTTTCGGGCGAGTATTCAAATCTGAAGTTGCCCTCATACTCTGCGGCAAGCTTTTTGACAAGCTTTGCTCCGTCAACTGCGATCTGCTTTATTTCCTCCTTGGATTTGCGGAAAACCTGCTCGCGCTGAACGACGCTCACCGAATTGTAAAAATGAATTATGGCCGACGGCGCACCCTTGCACGCCTCAAACGTCTTGCGGATTATATGCTCTCGGCACTGAGTCAAAACCTGAACAGTGACGTCGGAGGGTATCATGTTGTTTTCTATAAGCGCGCGCAAAAACTCGTATTCCGTTTCGCTTGCCGCCGGAAAACCGACTTCTATTTCCTTAAAGCCGACCTCTAAGAGCAGCTTGTAAAACTCAAGCTTTTCCTCAAAGCTCATAGGTATTACGAGGCTTTGGTTTCCGTCTCTCATGTCTACGCTGCACCATATAGGCGGCTGCTCTATTCTTTCCTTTGTGACCCATTTGTTATGAACCCCGGGTGCAGGGTAATAACCCGGCTTGTACTTGGTTGCGTCCATCATGACTTGTGCACTCCTTATCTTGCAAAATATTTTTTGTTCTGCCTTCGCTGAGCTTGAGGGCGGTTTTCGGTATTAAAAAACCGCCCCAAAGCAACATTTTGCTCAGCAAAACCTTACTTTGAGACGGGTGCGGATTCATAATGCTTTGGCACATATGCTGCTCTTGCATATAATATCTTACACTCGCGGTACCACTCAAATTGCAGCCTGGGCTGCCTCTTATGGGATCAAACAATCCCTCTACTTTAACGCAGTGTCACGGGTGACCCTAATTGATACAAAGCACGCAAACCTTAAAGTGTCCTGCGCTCTTATCGTTCAGCTCACCGGCTCGGAAGGGAGGGGTTAAAGACGGCAGCTGCAGGCTTTCACCAAACGCCTGCTCTCTTTTAAGCTGTCGGTTTCTCAACCGGTCTTCGTCATCGCTTTTATACTTTAGCCCATTATATCATTACAAAACTTTGTTGTCAACAGATTTTGAGTCGGCAAAATGCATAAAAGTTATCGCATGCAAGCCAAAATATACGCCCAAAAAGACAAAGTAGACGTATTGACAGGACGGCGGCTGCGTTTATAATGTAATTAAAGGAGATGCAAAGCCGAGCGCGGAAAGCTTTAAAAGGACAAAAAGCTGTTTAAATTCGGTCGGCATTTGTCCGGCATGGCATGCTGCGGCAAAAATGCAATAACAGCCATATGAGAACGATTATAGAGCTATACGACGAGCGACCCGTAGAGAACATACTTTCCACCGAGGTGTTTCGCCCCGAGCGCACGATAATACTGTGTGACCGTGAAATTTACCAAAACAAATCGCTTCAATCAAAGATGAGGCGGTTTTTGAGGCACCGCGGGATAGAATCAAAGCTTGTATTTTTGCAGACGGAAATTTACGACACTGAAAGGATACTTGCAAAGCTGAATGCGGTGATAAAAAGATATCCCGACTGCGTTTTGGACATAACCGGCGGAACGGATGCCGCGCTCTTTGCCGGCGGCTTGATATGTGCAAAGACGAACCTTCCCGCTTTTACATACAGCCGAAAGCGCAACCGATTCTTTAACATTCACAATGCCGCGTTTGCGGACGGGCTTGAGTGTCACGTACAATACAGCGTTGAGGACTGCATACTCGCTGCCGGCGGCGCGATGAGAACCGGCAGGGTTGACAATTCGCTCTTATACAAATACGCCGAACATTTTGACGAGTTCTTCTCGATTTATCTTAAATACAAGTCATCTTGGACAAAGACGATAGGGTTCATTCAGCGTGCGTCTGCGGCGGGGAAGGACGAGCCGATATCGCTGAGCGTGCGCTCGGCGTACGAAGTAAAGGGAGAGCGCGGTTCTTTAATCCCCGCTCCGGAGGATGTGCTGAGGGAGTTTGAGAGGATAGGCTTTATAAAGCATTTGTCCATTAAGAGGGGCAAGAGCGTGAGCTTTCGTTTTAAGGACGTCCAAACACGCGCGTGGCTGAGGGACGTGGGAAGTGTTTTAGAGCTGTACATATACAAGCAATGCCTCGACTGCGGGGTGTTTCAGGACGTTCGCACAAGCGTGATAGTTGACTGGGAGGGCGATTTAAGGCGTGAAAACGTCACAAACGAGATAGACGTCATGGCGTCGCGCGCGACTATACCGATTTTCATAAGCTGCAAGACCTGCGCCATAACCACCGAGGCGTTGAACGAGCTTGCCGTGCTGCGGGATCGTTTCGGAGGAAAGTTTGCAAAGGCAGTTGCGGTCACGTCGCAAAGGTGCCGCTCCATAACCCGTCACAGAGCGTCGGAGCTGAACATAAAAATTCTCGACATAGACGACCTCAAGCAAAAAAGAGCCGGCGAGCTTCTGGCGTCGGAAATGCTGCGCGACTGACCGGCGTTTCACGGATTTTACCTGCCGATGATATTAAATTTTACTTTGATTGATTATAATCATGTATGATTAGAACATGATAATAAGAGCGTAAACTATAGTTGCACAAATGTGAGGTAAAAAATGACCACGTACGAAGAAATCAAACACAATCCTGCGATAAGGACATACATTTCGCAGGCGGACGCCTCTTTGATAGCTTTGGGCTACACTGAGCACAGCTTTGCGCATGTCACGACGGTGGCAGAGCGCTCGGAATACATTTTAAGGACGCTTGATTACCCGGAAAGGGTGATTGAGCTTGCAAAGATATCGGCGTTTTTGCACGACATCGGAAACCTTGTGAACAGAGTTGACCACAGTCAGAGCGGAGCCGTCATGGCGTTCAGGATACTTGACAAGATGGGATTTAAGGCGGAAGAGATAGCCATGATCACCACTTCCATAGGAAACCACGACGAGGGCACAGGCGTTGCAGTCAGCCCGATGGCGGCGGCGCTTATAATTGCGGACAAGTCGGACGTTCGCCGCAGCCGTGTGAGAAATCAGGACAAGAGCACGTTTGATGCGCACGACAGGGTAAACTACTCCGTCACAAACTCCGAGCTGAAAATAAACAGCGACAAGACGCTCATAAAGCTTGATCTTACTATCGAGACGGACATGGTTTCGATAATGGACTACTTTGAAATATTCCTAAACCGCATGATAATGTGCAGAAAGGCGGCGGAAAAGCTCGGGCTGCACTTCAGGCTTGTCATAAACGACCAGCAGCTCGTATAAAAAATAAGAACATAAAAAAGCAGCCGACTGTGACTTGCCTCCTAATAAGAAAACATGGGAAAGTCCAGTAAAATCAATGTTTT
>DDJI01000028.1:0-9046 GCA_002338885.1 Ruminococcus sp. UBA1828
TCCGTCAGAAAGTCTAAAAGCTTATTCTCGTCGCCAAGCACCGCCAAAAGATCCTGAAACGTTTTCATATTCTCATCCTTTCTTTATTGCAGCTATTCAAAAATGCTGCGGTATTCTTTCTTTCTCCTTGCCATGACTGTGCTGCAAAAGTACCGTATGTCGTCCATGGCGTGGTCGTTTTCCTTTATCACCTTGTCCTTGTCCGCCTTGTCGTCCCAGCGGTACAAAGAAAACTCCCTGAGGGCGTTTTCACAGCCGCAGTATATTTTGAGCTTTCCGCTCTTTAAATAGCCCGCGGTAAGCCTTATACCGCTCATGACGTCGTTGTCGGCCTTCTTGACCCGAAACCGCCCGCGCCTTTTTATAAGGGTTATAAACGACGCGGCGGACGGGTCAACAACAACCGCTCTTATCTGGTAGCCGTCGCACAGCCTCTCGAGGGCGTCATAGTATTCCTCATCGGTGAGCTGCACGCCGCTTTCCCTTCCGTCATGATAGTACTCGGCGATTCTGTATCCCGTGTCTCCGCTTACGCACCACAGCCCCAGAGAAAACGGGTTCATCGTGCCGTAGTCGCAGGAAACGTAATACTCGCCGTGATCGGGATATTTATCCACTACGCTTTCTTCAGGCAGGTCGTATACAAGTCCCTGAGCCGCCGTCCACTTTCCGAGTATGTACCTGTCGTAAAACGTGCCGGAGTATATGCTCTTGTACCTTTGTATGGTCTTTTCGGAAAGCGACGGGTTGTCCTCTAAGCAAAAATGCAGATACAAGGCGTTCTTTTGCTCATGCCCGAGTATCCACTCACGGTAAAACCAGTGCATGGGTGAATCGGGGTTGCAGCTGAACCAAAGCTTTGAACCCTCTTCAGAGCATCTTGCTATTGCCTGAAGTACGAACGACTTAGGCATGAGCGCCACCTCGTCAAGCATGACCCCGCAAAAAGTTCTTCCCTGTATCAAAGAAAAGCTCGATTCGTCCTTGCCGCCGAACACTTCAAAGGTGTTTTTTACTCCTTTGCGGGATATCTCAAGAACCTTTTCGCTCTTTCTCCACTTTATCCGATACCTCTTTTTGGCATAGCTCATGGACATGTAGGGCAAAACCACGTTTTTTATCGCAGAGTCTATTGTCTTTGCGCATATGCCGAAACGCTTGTCCGAAAACTGCCTCATCGCCCAGTCGATAAACGCCACAGTCATTATACGTGTCTTTCCGGAGCGAATCGCTCCGTCGCATATGAGCGCGTCATAGTCGGAGTATGAAAAAGCAAGTATTCTTTTTTGCTTTTCGCTTATCATAAGATTCTCTCCTTTTAACAGGTGTTGTACTCATCGGACTGCTCGTCCGCCTTTGACTCGTTTAAGCTCCTGCCAAGCTCCATAAGGCTCTCGCTGAGCGGATCCGTTTCAAAATCGTCGTCGCTGTCGCCCGACAATGCAAACTTTTCAAACAGCGTTGACATTGCACTCGCTATCTGAGGCAAGGTCGCCGATTGAAGTTTTTCATCGTCGTTCAAAAGCGACAGGCACTTGTTAATTATCCCGTATATCAGCTCCTGTTTTTGCTGCAGATAAATCTGAGAGCTTTGCGGGGCGTTTCCCCTCATCGCCTCAAGCACGTCCTTTAATATAGGATTTTCGCTCACCACCTTCCTGACCGTTGCGGGCGACACTCCGAATTTTCCGGCGGTCGCCCTGTAGCTTCGGCTTTGCATGTAGTCGAGCAAAATCTTTGCTTTCCGGCTGTCACTAAGCATCCAAACACATCCCCCCTAAACGATTATTTGTCCCAAAAGCTGACCCCGTCGCACAGGTCGTTAGCGCCGTATACCTGCGACAGGTACATAAGCTCCTCGCGCGAAAACCACTTTCCTAAGAGTAGCCTGAAAAAGTCAAGAGCAGCCCTCTTGCAGTCGTCGCACAATTCAAAATCACATTTGTCAGGATTGCACTCGAGCGTTGCGGAGCATATTGCGCACCGCCTTTCCCTGTTAAAATGCGTGAAGTCGCAGTCGGGACACGCCTGCCACCGCTCAAGCACTCCGCAAAGATGCGTAGGGTTGTCTGACACAACTGCCGGCTCGTCAAACACCGCATGGCATCTTTGGCAAACATACCTGCCGCCGTCACATTCTTTATCAATCATAAAACACACCTCCCTGTTGATCGCGCACATGCGCCAAAAAACAAAACAAAAATAAAACGCACGCATGAAACCCGATAGTTTTATGCTTGCGAAAAGGCAGATTTTAGACGAACATATGTTCTTTAATTTCTATAATACTCGCGATTTTTTAAAATGCAACAGGCAATTTTGCATCTGTACAATCGGACGTACAATCCGTTTCGCGCAGGGAAACGAAAGTGTCAAAAGAGAGCGCACGCGTGTGCAAGCATGCACACAAAGCAAAAAATCCGCCCGCACACTCATAAAATCAAGTGTACGAACGGATATTTTCATTGATATTAAGTGTACGAACGGGTATTTTACATCGGTATTTAATTTTCGAGCGCCGGTTACGCCTTTTTTCGCCGCTTAAATATTTTACTTCTGAAGAGTATGACGTTCATGGCAGCAAAGAAGATTATAAGTATAATCAGCGTCAGAACCGGCTTTACGGGAGCTAAGGTTGCAAGAAGCATCATCGGGAAGCCGAACACGATTGCGGGGAAGTTTTGATACACCAGATTGTCCAGCGCGGGAGTTTTAAACTCGCCGTCTATCTCACGCAAAAGTATAACGCCGGTGCTTGCGGTTCCGGTGAGCATTCCGTACATGGTCAAAAACTGCTCTTCGGTATACTCCGGGAAGAGTGTTTTGGCGACAAAGTAGTTATACACGTATGTTATCACCAGACCCACAACGCCCATTATGAGTATGATGCCCCAGNNCTTGAGTATGCTCAAGCGTATTGCCGCTATTCCCGCGACAACCATTATATCAAAGAAGAAGTTGCTCGCCCTCGTCATGAGGAAGCTGTTTGTGTACTCTTTTTTGATTATCTTTGCTTTCTTGAGCAGGTTCATCGCCAGTTTCATAAGCGTAGCCGTCAGAACGCCTATTAAGAAGTTAAATCCGAATACGACAGACTTCATGCTCGGTATCAGCGCGCCGAGTCCCATCATCAAAAGGTATGCAAGCAGGTATGCAACCGCAATAAGCGCAATCTGAATTGTGAGCTTGTCTATGCTCTCCTGCATGGGTATCTCGTTGTCCGACTGTATTTCCTCGGAGCGGATAGCCTTTTCATCCACATGGCATATTTTCAGCTTTCCGCGCCTTTTTTGAATGTTGAGGTGAATGACTCCGCCTATGCTTGCGCTTAAAAATCCGAGAGCTGCAATGGTGAGTCCGAAGCTCTTTCCGCCGACAAATCCGAAATCGTTTTCAAATATTCCGCCGTAGTTCAGAGCCTGTCCGGAGCCTTGACCGTATCCGAACGGCAGGAGTATTCCCGCCGCGGGGAAAAATCCCGTGACAACCATAGCCGCAACGATCGATATCGCAAGTCCGAATATTCCCTGAAGAAGATATGTAGAAACCGTAGTCACGCCGGTATTAAATATCTCCGTAGTGCGCTTTTTAGTCATCTTTCCCCTTGCCGGCTTAAAGGACGATGCAATAAATCCAAGTGCAAGAGTATGATACGTTATAAGCTCGAGGTCGGTGGTGCCGTTTCCGCCGAAGAACTCCGTGTTGAACATTTCGTCGCCCGTGGCAAGCTTATATATGCTCGACACCAAAATGAGAATGCCTCCGCCCAAAACCGACGCGGGTATCAGGGATGCTGAAGAAAATGTATCGACTTCTTCAAAACATTTGCCGCAAGTAAGCTCAAAAGCAGAACGGCAATGAGATTAAAGTTCCCCCAAACACTAAAGTCCCAAAAATTTTCCATTCATATCACCTTTCCTTACGTCTTTTCTGCAATAGTAGATGTTCACATACTTAAGAGCGTTAAATCTCTTTCCGCCTTTAAGCTGATAAAGGTCCTTGCCGTGATAAATGTTGAGCTTGTTTCGTCCGAGGACAGTGACGGCGCTCACCTCGTCAAACGAGAGTATCATTTTTTCTAATCCTTCGCCGCTTATGATTATTTTGTCGCCGTACAGCTCAACCGATGCATTTTCGCAAAGCCGTTCCTTGCGCTTGTAAACTATGACTCTTGAGAGGTTTGCGGTGTCCTTATAAATCGGGCTGTCGATATATTTGTCAAGATCAAGTTTGCGGACAAATTCCTCCTGATAATCGTACCACCCGCCGACAAATTCAAACGGGAAATCAAACCCCACGCCGCTCAGCCGCTTGTCGGTGCCGTAACGGATCTTTCTGCCGCACTTTTTGCACTCTATTTCACAGCCGTGGCTTTCAAATTCAGACAATCCGCAGTACGGGCAGACATACATCGCGCGTTCGAGATACTGTGCAAGCTCCGCAGACTTATACGTGCCGTCCGCCTTTGCCTCATCCACCCAAAGGGTGGTTTCTATCTCGGAAAGAAGCTCCTGCTTGCTCATTTTCTCATATTCCTGCGGCTCTATTACCCTTGCAACACCGACGCGCATACTTCCCTTGCGCACATCATCGCTCCACCTCGGCTGCACGCCGTATCCGCCTTCTATGCGCACAAGCGCTATCGGCAATTTAAGATGCATCGCCAAAGACGCTATCGCCGGATTCATATATCCGGTTCTTCCGCTGTAGGTTCTGTTGCCCTCTGGGGCTATGGCTATTGTTCCGCCCTCTTTTGCAACCCTTGCGCACGCTAAAACAGCCGAGACGTCCGCGGTCTGTTTCTTTATCGGAATTGGCGCCACAAGCCACCTCAAAAGAGACGACACCCACCCGTTTGAAAACAAATCCTCGCTTGCAACGTAGTAAACCGCGCCTTTAAAGGTCATTCCGATAAAGAACTGGTCAAAAGCCGTTTGATGGTTCATCAAAATAAGGTACGGCCTTTTGCCCTGCTCCTTAAAACGCTCGACATGTATTCCGTATTTGATTTTTGCATAGGGACTCAGCACCGCATAGGCAATATTTCTCACAACTCTGTGGCGGTACTTTATCCATCGTTTTTTCCCTTTGGAACTTCCCATCTTAAAACATCGCTCCACTTTTAATGAAACGCTTTCAAAAGCATTTCTTCTATCAACTTAATGTCTTTTTCTTATATAGTATCATATCATTACACTTCACACAAGAGTAAAAGAAGGTTTATCGGCAAACGATATATAAAGTCCGTGTTAAATTTTACAGGCAACCGCACAAAAAGCCCGCCGGCAGGGTTTTATACTCTGCCGGCGGATGTTTTACTGCGCCTTATTCTTTTTCTTTTTTACAGCGAAGTATGCTGCGATTGCTGCGACCAGAACAACCGCTACAGCAGCCAAAGCTATGATTGCCGCCACCGGCATAGATCCGCTGTCAGATGATTGCCGGTTATCGTCCGGCGAGGACGGATGAGAAGACGTAAGCTCCTCTATCGCCGTGTTAAGAGCAGCCGCCGCGCTATCCACATCCTCCTGCTGCATTCTCCTTGTGTTCAGGCAGTCCACAGCCGCAAATGTGGTGTCTGTAAACTCGGGGGCAAGCGATAAGTCATACTTGTCCGATGCATCCTCGTCATACACTACCTCCAAAGCGCCTACTATTGCGTCTTTTAAGGCGCTCAGGTCCCTCTCGGCGTACATTGTAAGCTCGCCCGCCGCTTCGTTAAGCTCTTCAACCGCCGCATCTATTTCATCCTGGGTGTAGCCGGGCGTGCCTATGATAGTCTTAGCATCCTCCAAAGCACTTCTGAATCTGACCCATCCGCCTGAGTAGTCGTCCTCGTTTAAGGTCTGATACTCTTCAACCGCGCTTACAAGTGCGCTGCGATCCTCAGAGCTGTCCGAAAAATCGGTGTAGTACTGCACGCAGTCTATTCCGAACACGCCTGTAGGCTCAATTCTTATGGTGTGCTCCGCATACTCAAGCTCTCCCGAGTCAAAGACCTCTTCATAGGAGTCCTGCGCAGCATACGTTGACACCTCGCTTATAAGCTCGCCGTCTATGTATATCTTCGCGCCGACTTTGCTTCCGTCCTTTTTGGCTATGACCTTGACGCGTGAGCCGGTAAAGCTCGTCTCGATCCATGAGCCGTTATACGTTCCCGCATCGACGTAAAGCTCATATCCTGTTGCGGTTTGGGGCGCATCCCACTCTGCCCAGCCGTTTGATTTAGTGAGCATGTCGCCGGTTATATTCGCCCAGTATCCCGTAGGCACGGCAACCTGAGCGGGCTGATATTTGTCCTTTTCGGGGTCGCCCGTCACTCTTGAAGCAGTGACCTCATCGCACACGGTTGAAAGGGTGTCTTTGTTCCACGCTATGAAGCTTGTATAGCTGCCGACCTCCGCATCAAAGGGTATGTCCATGCTTATGCGCATTATGCCCTTGCCGTTTCTTTGTATGCTTAGCTCGCCGTACTCAGCGGTGTTAATAGAGCCGTCGGCGTTATAAAGAGTGAGCATTCCCGCTATGTTCACAGCCTCGGTTGAAACGCCGTTAAAGTCTATCTCTGCCTCGTAGGTCTGACCTGCAACTATGGTTTCCGTTCCGGCAAAGTATGAAGCCTCGATTGTTTCGGGATCTTTGCTTATGTCTCTTATTGCGCCTATCAGCTTAGCGTCCGCCCAATCGACATAGACGTTTGAGTTGTTTCCCGACACCGAGAGCTGAAGCTGCTTTACATCCTTTATGCTCAGGTCTATGTCAAACGACTCGTTTTTGTTGTCTATGTCCTTTTCGTACATAAGCTGACCGTCACCGTACACTCTTACGGTTACCTGAGCCTCTGTGGGCGTGCCGCTGTCAACTCCCACGGTGCATCTAAACCTTGCATATCCCGCTGCATCGCCCTCAAGGTCAAACACAATATCGGAATCGGCGGCCGTTCCTATGCCCTTTTGATATGTTGTGCTGTCCACTCTGAGCGTATCGCCGTCATATGCCGCATCCTGCTGCGCTTTTGCGTCCTGCGGTATGCCGAGGTCGGATAAGTACATGTATCCTGTCTTGAATCCGTCAGGCTCCGAGCGTATGCCGTACAGCTCTATTTCGGCAAGGTTTGCATACTCGTCCTCCGGAACATCGGTAAACTCTATGCGCAAAAATCTCATGTATTCGCCGTAGAACGTCTCCTCTACCGGTCTTGTCTTTATCGTCTCGCCGTCGTAAGAAACAAGCGTCTTCCACTCCGGTTCGTCGAGGTTAAGCTCCTTATAGGAAATCGTGTACGGATATACCGTGCCGTTAAAGCTGAGCTTTGCTTTATACAGGCTCATTCCGCCGTGCTCAAGCTCTATTCTCAGATACTGTCCCGAACCCGGCTCATCAGCAACCCATTCTGTAGTGAGGTCGCCGTCAAGAATGTTGAGTCTCGACTCGGTTCCGCTGCTTGCGGTCATGGGAACGTTGTAGTAGTTTATGTATGCATACGGTTCCGCTTCTTCAATGGGGTTGGGGACGTTTCCTCCGCTCATAAAGCTGCCGTACATAGTCGAGATATCCGGCTCAACTCTGCCCTCTTCGCCGGTTGTGGCTATCTGTATCTCGGCAGGCTCAAGACCATCGGCTGACGCCCTTATCGTCGTGACTCCGGGATAGTATGAGCGGAACTCGATTGCGCACTTTCCGTCTCTCATGCTGTCGCCCGGCACAAACTCCATCGTCTTTCCCGTCGGGAATATTCCCGGGCCTTCTATTACCTCAAGTGTGATCGCAATCTCATCGTTCAGCCACGTTCCGTTGTCGTCCTCGACAGTCACTATAAGATGCGTATCCTGCGTGCCGTCATCGGTAATTGTTTCGTCGGATGCCTCTATTGAAAGCCTTGTCGCAGTGCCTTCGCTCGACTGCTCCGGCTCAACGCCGGTGTTTCTGTAGCGGTAGTAGTACCACTGCTGCAAGGGCAGTCTGTAGTAATCTATAATTCCCATGTCGCCGTAGGAGCGGGAAAGAATAGATCCATGGTGGAATGCGCACCACAGCGCCTGTCCGGAGCGCCACTCATATTCTATCGGGTCGCCGTTTTCATCCACCATTACGCTTCCCCAGAACGCCGAAAATTCGCCCGGTCTGTTTTGGGTGTGGGTGCTGTACTCCGAAACCATGTTGGGTACGCCGGGATCCTGATATTCGGGCATTTCCGCGCCGTCGCCGTTATAACCCGCTATATCGACGTTTTCAAGCTTGTCGTATCCTCCGCGCTGAGTTCCACCCATGGCAGTCGGGCGTGTGGGGTCAAGCTCCTTAGCATATGCAGCCATCTTGCTGATCAGCGCCTTTTTGAGGTCGTGGTTGTCACCGAAGAACTGCTCGTTGCCCATGCTCCAAACTATTATTGAAGGGTGGTTTCGGTTTATTCTTATCATCTCGTACAGCATATCCATGCAGCTCTGCTCAAACGCCTCCTGCTCGCCGTTTGAGTTGACGGTGGGGTACCCGTCCGCCAGATAGTCGTCAGATGTGCCGTTTTGAGTTCCCTCTCCCCATGCAGACGTTGACCAGAAGCATGCCTCGCTCCAAAACAGTATTCCCATCTCGTCACACGCCTCCGCATATGCGGGTGAGTGCGGATAGTGAGAGCCTCTTATAAAGTTAAAGCCTGCTTCCTTTATCATTGCAACGTCTCTTTTAAGCGCCGCGGTTGTGACTGCGTTTGCCCATCCCGCGTGATCCTGATGCGCGTTTACTCCGTCTATCCACAGATGCTCGCCGTTGAGGAAGAAGCCCTCATCGCTCGTCCACTCAAACCATCTGAAGCCGAGCGGCGACTCAAACTGATCCACGCACACTCCGTCCACATAAACATATGTTAGCACTTTGTACATGTAGGGATCGTCAACGCTCCAAAGATGCGGGTTTTCAAGCATTTCGCTCGTGTCGTCAAAGTTATACATCTCGCCCGCCGCAAGGGTTCTCTGCGAAGATTCTATGCTCAAAACTTCCTTGTCGTCGGCGTCGTATACATAGCTTATCACCTTGACGTTCTTATCTG
>DDJI01000028.1:9073-12433 GCA_002338885.1 Ruminococcus sp. UBA1828
GCTGCTGTCATTTTGAACCTCAACCTGCATTCTGACGTTTGCCTCTTCTGCCGATACATCAGGCGTCTGCACGAATGTTCCGTACCACGTCACATGCACGGGGCTTGTCACCACAAGGTTTACGTCGCGGTAAATTCCGCCGGTAAACATATGCTCACCGGATCTCGGAGCCAATGTGGGATCCCAGATGTTGTTTACTCTCACCGCCACGACGTTTTCGCCCTGATTTACATAATCGGTTATGTCAAACTCAAATCCGGTGTATCCTCCGCGGTGGGTGCCGACATATTCGCCGTTTACGTACAGCTCAGCGGTGTGAAACACTCCGTCAAAGTCCAAAAACAGCCTCTTGCCTTCCCATTCCGGACCCACCGTGAACGTCTTACGGTACCAGCCGTATCCGGTGTAATGCGACTCCTCCTGCCAATACGGGATGCTGAAATCGTGCGGCAGACCGNNGTATGTTGGAACGGGTGCTGAAATCGTGCGGCAGACCGACATTGTACCAGTATGTATCGTCGAAGTCGGCAGCCTGCGCCCCCTCTACATCCTGTCTGATAAATTTCCAATCCTGATTAAATATAATCTCCTGTCTTTCAAACTCTTCCATGATATCCTCACTGTTTGTTTGTGCATTGACGGACAGCGCCGCCGCAGGCAAAGCTCCCGCCACCATCGAAGCAATCAACACGCCTGACAGAACAGATTTAAAGAGCTTGCTCTTAAAAATACTTTTTAACTTTTTCATCTTTTGAAATATCGCCTCCTGTTACCTCATCGGCATAAGCCGATACCGCGCAGCATGCAGCGCCAAGCGCGCACCTTTGCAAACCGCACATAACGTGTATGTGCAAATTGTTCAAGTAAAATGCCCCTTAGTTTCTCCTCCTTCAACAAATAATGTTCCGAGTAATCGCAAGCTGTCTCTACCCTTCCCCCCTTTATTAAACCAAATGCGATTTTATGAAATAACGAGATTTTAAAAAACTAAATCTTTGGGCGTTTTGCCGCGTCTGATATGCAATATACTTCCATTATGTATAGAGCCTGGCGTCTGACTAAAGAGGAAGCAAACGCATATTAGAAAAAATGTCCATAAGTCTGCTGCAAAAATACCCCGATGCTCTTCACATCCGGCGGGCTTATTAAAATTATGAACGTGATTTTTTAAATGTGCAGCTTGAGTTTAAAATATTCGCATCGATATTTTTTAAAACTGCGCAAAAACTCACGTATAACGCCGAAATACCGCTGTTTTCTTTTAATTTATACTATACCACACAAACTCGTTATGTCAATAATTTTTTTATATTTTCTTATGCGTTGCGGAAATATTAAATGCCGTCGCGATTTGCGGCGGCAAAATAAATGCGCTGTCATGCATAGTCAGCGACGGGCAGTCCGCGCCGCACGCTGTTTTAAGGGCGGCAGGATGTGCAAGTGTGCATGTAATTACAGATACATCCATAGAAAATAAATAAGCAGAAAATCATAAAAAAGTGCTTGCATTTTTGCAAGGCATCTGTTATAATATTTCACGTTGCCGATGCTTCACGGAGAAGTCGCCTAGCCCGGTTTATGGCGCACGACTGGAACTCGTGTATGGGTTGATAGCTCATCGAGGGTTCGAATCCCTCCTTCTCCGCCAAATATCCCCAGCCGCCATATAGTGGTTGGGGATATTTCTTTTTCTGCATATACAATCCGGCTTGCCGCCGCATGCGTATGGTTGTGACTTTTTGTGCGTTTGTGCCGTGCACCGTGTGCCGTGTGCCGTGTGCCGTGCGCCGTGTGCTGTGCGCTGTGCCGGCTTTTGCTCTTTTAAAGAAACTGCCTTACGTTTAGGGCAAGGTCCTGCTCAATGTTGATAAGGCGCTTTGTTATATCCTTTGAGCGTTCGTCGGCCGCCTTATATTTATTGAGGTACTTGTTTAAGGATTTGACGCCCATGTTGCAGCCGTCTGTGATTAGATCGGCTATGGTGTGGTCGGAATCGTTTACGGCAAGCTTGACGTTTGTCTTGACCCACGACATGCCTTTAGCCATAGGGCTTGGTTCCTTTCCGCTGTCCTTGAACTCATGGAGCATGTTTTCTATTTCGTTCTCAAGCTCCTCATGCTTTCCCTTGCACTCTATCAGGCATTTGCCGAAGTCGCTGTCGCTGACGTATTCAAGAACATCGTTTATAGACGACACTCCCATCTGTATGCCTGCGTCGCACTCTCTTAAAAGCTTAATTGTATCCTGCTCTATCATCTTGTTATCCTCCTTTTGCGGTGCTTTGCAAATAGTATCGACGAAGGAGCTTATTTTATGCATAAAAAGTCCCTGCCCAAAGCGTATCGCGAGGTTGCGCTTTGAGCAGGGTTTTATAGAGCAGGAATTTATATTGCAGATTTATCCGAAGAACTTGGGCAAGCCGTTGTAAACGATTCTGTAAATGGTGTTTGCGTCATGCCATCCGCCTTCACGTATGCAGTAGTAAAGGTTTCCGTCCTTGAAGTTGTCGCAGTACACAAATACATCGTCGAGCTTCTTCATTTCCTCTATCATAGGAGTCATGTTCGGGTACGCCATATCGTTTGTGCCTGTTCCGCAATAGATATAAAAGTCATCCTTTGTATATCCGTAGTCGAGAACTATCTGACGCATGTATTCCGCAGTTTCAACGGGCTTATTGAGTCCGCCGGTGTTCTCCACGCACCAGCTGTCGCCGCTTATGGGCATGAAGTATCCGACTTCGTCAAGAGCATACTCAAACACCCACCACGTGCATGCGGAACCCATTGAAAATCCGCCGAATGCGCGGTGCATTCTCGAAGCTTTAAGCCCCGACTTCTTTACGTTTTCGGCATATGTATTGTACTTGCCTTCAACGGCGGGTATGAGATCGTTTACAAGCTCGTTGGCGAAATACTTGCAGCATGCTGTTGCATCGCCGTTATACGGGTTGTTGTAAGACGGTGTTACAACTATGCAGGGGTTCATGTCGCCGTTTGCTATCATGTTATCTATTATAGATTTTAAATCAGAGCTTTCCATCACTCCACGGAAGAAGTCCTTTTCGTTTCCTCCGCCGCCGTGCATCAGATAGAACACGTCGTACTTAGTCTCGGTGCTTGACTGCNNGTCGTACTTAGTCTCGGTGTCATCCTGATTGTAGCCGTAAGGAAGATAGACATACGCCGTCTTTTCAAACTCCTCTTCATCTCCGGAATAGTTTTTGGTCTCATACTTTATGCTTACTACCGTTCCGGCGTTTTCAGGCTCGGTAAAGTATTCCTCCGGTATCTCCTGAAAGGCGTTGTCCGGAAACTCGGTCTTTCTCGGCTGAGGCTCGTTTGACGCACAGCCTGCAGT
>DDJI01000028.1:12439-22624 GCA_002338885.1 Ruminococcus sp. UBA1828
GGCGTATGTTCGCCAGTATCAATCCCGCGAGCATTGCCCTTATAAACTTGTTCATGCTTCTTCCCTCCGATAATATAAGTTGCAAGTTAATTAGAATTTAAATTCATGATACATCATTTTCACCACATTGTCAAGCTAAAGCGAGTAAATTTACCACACCTTGACCAAAAGCCGCCCCCTGACTGCAAGGAGCGGCTTTATGATGCGCTTTTTATGCTTTTATTGGCTCGGGATTATCTTTGAACCCTTCCGGATGCGTTTCCGCCCGCCAGCGACTCAACCTCAGCCACTGAGCAAAGGTTAAAGTCATGCTCTATTGAGTGTTTCAGGCATGATGCTGCAACCGCAAAATCTATTGCCTTCTGCGGCTCGTAATCGTTTATCAGGGCGTAAATCAAGCCTCCGCCGAAGCTGTCTCCGCCGCCAACTCTATCGACTATGTGAACATGGTACTCTTTAGAGAAGTACGCCTTGTCGGATGTGTAAAGCATGCCTGCCCAGTCGTTGTCGTTTGCAGATATTGATGAGCGCAGGGTGATCGCAACATACTTGCAGCCAAAGCGGTCGTGAAGCTGCTTTGCTACGCTTATATAGCCGTTCTTGTCGAGCTTTCCGGAGTCGATATCGGTGTTTTCAGCCTCTATTCCGAACACGTCCTTTGCGTCCTCTTCGTTGGATATGCACACATCTACGTACGGCACAAGCTTGCTCATGCACTCTCTTGCCTGGTCCTTGGTCCAAAGCTTTTTGCGGTAGTTGAGATCGCAGCTCACTATTATTCCTCTTTCGTGGGCAGCCTTGCAAGCCTCGAGGCAAATCTTGGGCAGCTCTCCGCCCAAAGCGGGGGTTATTCCGGTGAAGTGGAACCATCCTGCGTCCTTAAAAATCTCATCCCAGTTAAAATCGCCGCTGCATGCCTTGGCTATCGAGCTGCCGGCGCGGTCGTATATTACTTTTGAAGGACGCTGTGACGCGCCTTTTTCCGCATAGTATATGCCTATTCTGTCTCCGCCTCTGATTATGTCAGATGTGTCTACGCCGTATCTTCTAAGCTCGTTTACCGCGCACTGACCTATCTCATGGGTGGGGAGCTTTGTAACAAATGACACGTCCATGCCGTAGTTTGCAAGCGACACCGCTACATTTGCCTCGCCGCCGCCGAAGGTCGCCTCGTACTTGTCAGCCTGAACAAACCTCAAATATCCCTCAGGGTTGAGCCTTAACATTATTTCTCCGAAGGTAACTGCCTTTTTCTTTCCGTTATACATATCTATCATCTTGATGTCTCCTTAAAACATTTTTTCACTTCTTCTGAACAAGGTGAACGCCGAATCCCATGAACTCATCCTTGAAGTAAACCGCACCCTTTGCGTTTTCGTCTATGAATTCAAATCCCCTTGCCTTGAAATATGCAATCGCCCTGCCGATGGTGTTTGTGGCTATTGCGATATGTCCGAAACGTCCGGGCTTGGGAGTCTTGCATATCTCTATATTGTCAGACATTGAAAATGCGGACGACTTGCCGTCGGTGTAATCAAATCCGAACGCGGTCTTTAAAAACTTTGCAGCCTGAACCGCCTGAGCCTCGTTTTCGGCGTTTATTCCGACGTGTGCAAACTCCAATCCGAGCATGCTCTTTACCGCTTCCTCCGTCAGGCGCTTTATCTCGTTCCAGTTCTGCGCCTCTATGAGGTCCTTTTTCACCATCCATGTGCCGCCGCACGCAAGTATCTTGTCAAACTTTATGTAGCTTTGAAGGTTGTCCGCGTTGATTCCGCCGGTGGGTATGAATCTGAGCTTTGAATACGGCGCCGACACGGCTTTGAGCTTTGCAAGTCCGCCGTTTTGCTCAGCAGGGAAGAACTTTACAACGTCGATTCCCATGCTCATAGCCTGCTCCATCTCTCCCGGAGTTGCGGTGCCGGGCATTATGACCGCATCCTTAGCAAGCGCATACCTTACAATCTGAGGATTAAAACCTGGCGTAACTATAAACTCAACGCCTGCTTCAAGCGCATCGTCAACCTGCTGCTCGGTCAAAACAGTTCCCGCTCCGATCAGCATATTCGGCACTTCCTCCTTAATCCTTATTATCGCTTCCTTAGCACAGGCTGTACGGAAGGTAATCTCGGCCGCGGGAAGTCCTCCCTCGCAAAGCGCCCTCGCAAGCGGAACAGCTTTATCGGGCTCGTCTATTGCTATTACAGGCAATATACCCAGCTCGTATATTCTTTTTACAACATCTGAATATGACACGGTAAACACTCCTTATACCCATTTTTAAAGGCAATTTATTACATACTATTATACCGCAAAAGACGACAATGTCAATAGATAAATGACCTTTTGCCGCCCGTGGCGAAAAATATGTTTTTGTGCGTGTCAAAGGCGGGCGTGATTTAAAAAATGTCTTGAATATGGGCAGACCAAATGGTATTATAGTTAAAAGGAAAATTACATGCAGCATACGCCGCACGGGATATGAAAAATAAAAAATTATTTAAGAAAGGGTGCACATAAAATATGAAAATGACTTTCAGATGGTTCGGCTCAAAGAGCGACAACGTGACCTTGGATCAGATAAGGCAGATACCGGGAATGACCGGCGTCATGGGCTTTTTAGACTACAAGGCTGCCGGAGAGGTGTGGACGGAAGAAGAGATAAAAGCGTATATAGACGAAGTTCATGCTCACGGGCTTGAATGCGAGGTAATAGAGAGCGTAAACGTCCACGAGGACATAAAGCTTGGACTGCCGACAAGGGATGAATACATAGAAAACTACAAAATAACAATAAGGAATCTTGCCAAGTACGGCGTAAAGTGCATAGTGTATAACTTCATGCCCGTTCTCGACTGGCTGCGCACAGATCTTGCGCATCCGAATCCCGACGGTTCAACAAGCATGTATTACGACGAAGCGGAGCTTGGCACGCTTTCCCCCGTTGACATTGTAAAAAGAACTGCCGACAACTGCAATGGCTTTTCCCTTCCGGGATGGGAGCCTGAACGCCTTTCAGACCTTGAGAGGGTTATGAAGCTGTATGAAAACATGGACGAGCAGAAGCTGCTTGAAAACTACCGCTACTTCCTCGAGGGCATAATACCCACCTGCGAGGAGTGCGGAGTGGTTATGGCATGTCATCCGGACGACCCGGGATGGAAAATATTCGGCTTGCCGAGAATAGCGCACTCTCAGGAAGGCTACGATAAGATAGTTAAGCTGTATGACAGCCCATGCAACACATTGTGCCTTTGCACCGGCTCTTTGGGATCAAACGTTGAAAACGACGTGCCGAGCATAATCAGGCACTTCGGAAAGATGCATAGAATCGGCTGCCTTCACGTCAGAAATCTAAAGCACCTCGGAAGCGACAGATGTTTTTGCGAGTCGAGCCACCTTTCATCAGACGGCGACCTCGACATGTACGAAATCATGAAGGCGATATTTGAAACCTGCCCCGACACATACATACGTCCCGACCACGGCAGAATGATCTGGGGAGAAGTCGGACGCCCCGGTTACGGTCTTTATGACAGGGCTTTGGGCGCATGCTACCTGAACGGCCTTTGGGAAGCAATATCAAAGTCCGAATCGGGCAGTAAAAAATAACGCCCGCTGAAAAGGTGCACAGATCAAGGAGATATATATGAAGCTCAATTTACAATCGCTCGGCGAAATAAGCGCCGACAAAAGCATACTCACTCCCCGCTTTGACATACAAGCCGTGAGGGCTGCGACCGCAAAAGAGCCGCAGTGGCTGCACATAGGAGCGGGAAACATCTTCAGAGGCTTTATAGCCGGCATCGCGCAGACGCTTTTAAACGCCGGTGAGCTGACAAGAGGTATTATAGCCGCCGACAGCTTTGACGGCGAAATAATAGACAAGATATACAAGCCGTTTGACAACCTCACTCTAAACGTCAGCCTTTGCTCGGACGGAACTACAAAAAGCGAGGTTACCGCATCGGTATGCGAGGCGCTCAAAGCCGATCCGACATGTGAGGCGGACATTGCCCGCCTTAAAGAAATAGCGCGCAGTCCGTCTCTTGAGATGATAAGCTTTACCATCACGGAAAAGGGCTATGCCGTGACCGATTCAAAGGGAGAGCTGCTCCCCGCGGTCAAATCGGACATTGCCTCCCGCCCCGGAAACTTCAAGCATGCCATGAGCTTTGTGGCGTGGATGACGTATGAAAGATACCTTGCAGGGAAGCTCCCCGTAGCGCTTGTCAGCATGGACAACTGCTCGCACAACGGCGAAAAGCTGCGCTCGGCGGTGATGACGATAGCCGCTGCATGGGAAAAAGCCGGACTTGCACAAAGCGGATTCACCGAATATCTGAGCGACGAGACAAAGGTGAGCTTCCCGTGGAGCATGATAGACAAAATCACCCCCAGACCCTCCGAAAAAGTGATGCAAATGCTTATGGACAAGGGCTTTGAGGGCATGGAGCCGATTGTCACATCCAAAAATACTTATATTGCGCCCTTTGTCAACGCGGAAGAGCCGCAGTATCTCGTCATAGAGGACAAGTTCCCCAACCACAGACCCGCGCTCGAAAAAGCGGGCGTATACATGACCGACCGCGAGACCGTAAACAAAACGGAGAGGATGAAGGTTACAACCTGCTTAAATCCCCTGCACACGGCTCTGGCGGTTTACGGCTGCCTTTTGGGCTACACACTCATCTGCGACGAGATGAAGGACCCGCAGCTTGTGAAACTTGTAAACAAGCTCGGATACGACGAGGGCTTAAAGGTTGTGACAGACCCCGGCATAATCTCGCCAAAGGCGTTTATAGACGAGGTTGTGAGCAAGCGCTTGCCGAATCCGTTCATGCCTGACACGCCGCAAAGAATAGCCACCGATACAAGCCAGAAAGTCGGCATACGCTTCGGCGAAACCATACGCAGCTATGCAAAAATCGGCAAGACCGACAAGCTTGTGGCGGNNTTGCAATTGCGGGTTGGCTTCGCTACCTTTTGGGCATAGACGACGGCGGAAACAGGTTTGAAATATCAAGCGATCCGCTCAAGGATGAGCTATGCGGCATGCTTTCGGGAATACGCATAGGCGAGCCTTCGAGCTATTGCGGACAGCTAAGACCCATACTTTCAAACTCACGAATATTCGGCAGCGATCTTGTAAGCTTGGGCATGGACAAGCTCATAGAAGAGATGTTCATAAGCGAAATTGAAGGAACAGGCGCGGTCAGAAACACACTTAAAAAATATCTTGACGGCAACAAATAATTTACTATGGCATTTAAAAGGAACACAGCAATGACAAGAAAAATACTTTCAGTGCTTATGGCACTTTGCATGCTCATGGGCATGTTCGGCTGCGCAAGGGTGGATATCCCCGAAACGCAGCAATCCGAGACCGACTCAACGACCTCTGACAGCAGCGTCACAACGGCTGCTACAACCGTGACGGAACCGCCTCAAACGACCGCAACATCTCAAACCGAGCCACCGCCGCCGGACATAAGAACGGTACACCTTGTCTGTGCCGGCGACAACCTCATTCACTCGTCGATTTACAAGCAGGCTAAGCGCCGTGCAGAGGCAAACGGCGAGGACGGATACGACTTCGACTACGTATATGAAAAAGTAGAAAAGTATCTTGACGGAGCGGACATAGCCATTCTCAATCAGGAAACTATAGTTACGGACGAGCTTGAGCCGTCAGACTACCCGAGATTCTGCTCGCCCGCAGACCTTGGCGAAAAGATGATTGAAATGGGCTTTAATGCGTTCTCGCTGTCCAACAACCATATTCTTGACAGAGGCGAAGAAGGACTTTTGGCGACTTTGCGCTTCTGGGATTCGCATGAAGGCATAATCCGCTACGGCGCATACCGCGACGAAGAGGACATGAACAACATCCGCACCATGGAGGTAAACGGAGTGACGTTTGCGTTCTTAGGATACATGGAGCACACAAACGGCCTGTCCTTGCCGAGCGATTCGGAATGCAAAATCACCTATTTTGACGAGCTTGACCTGATAGAGCAGCAGGTAAGGCGTGCGGACGAAATAGCGGACGTTGTCATCGTGTCCGCCCACTACGGCAAGGAGACCATAAACGAGCAGACGCAAACTCAGCTTGACCTGACACAAAAGCTTGTCGAGTGGGGCGCAGACCTGATAATAGGCACTCAGCCGCACACCGCTCAGGGCATGGAGTATATACAAAAACCGGACGGCTCAAATGCATTTGTATTCTACTGCTTAGGCAACTTTGTGTCGGCGCAGAGCTATGAGCTGACAATGGTAGGCATACTCGGCGACCTTGACATAGTAAAGAACATGGACACCGGCGAAGTGACCATAGAAAACGTCAAAGCTATACCGATTATCACGCAGTACGGCTACAACTATTCAAACATCCACATCGAGCCTTACGCCACATACACGGAGGAAATGCTTGAGGACCACGGATGCGACGGCTTTGATCAGGACACAATAGATTACGTGCTGAGCTTTATACCGGAAGAATTTTTAGCCATAGAATAATAAATGAGATGAACACATTTGAAAGAATATACGAAGTAGTAAAGGCAATCCCCCGCGGCAAGGTTGCAAGCTACGGACAGGTTGCCGCATGCGCGGGAAACCCGCGCCTTGCACGGGTGGTCGGGTATGCGCTTCACATCAATCCAGACCCGAAAAACATCCCGTGCTACCGCGTCGTCACAAAAGACGGCAGGCTGTCAAAGGCGTTTGCGTTCGGCGGAGAAAGCGTCCAAAGAACGCTCTTAGAGCGTGAAGGCGTGGAGTTTACCCCTGACGGAAGGGTTGACATGCAAAAGTATTCGGTAGCATATATAACGCCGCAGAATTTTTAAAACCAATACCCAAGCGCAAAAAAGGCGTCGGTTATAACTAACCGACGCCTTTATCCGTCTTTACACGCTGGCAATTTTTATCATCACAGCGTTACATGTAGTACATATAAAGCTGGCACTTGAGCATGCCGTTATAAAGCTTGCGCTTTTTGTCCGCCTTTTTGCCGAAGAACTTTTCAAACTCCTCGTCTGCGCAAATAATATAGTACGGATTGCTCTTTGACGGGCAGAGAACCTGTCCCATCTTTTTATACAGCTCCTGCGCCTGCCTCAGCTCAAACATTCTCTCGCCGTACGGCGGGTTGCACACAGTTATCACTCCGGCCTTGGGCTTGTACTCTGAAATATCCTTTTTTGAAACGGTGATTCTGTTTGCAACTCCCGCATACTTCACGTTTTTCTGCGTAAGGTCTACGGCAAAGCTGTCTATATCGGACGCATACCCCGTAAAGGTGTTGTCCTTTGCAATCTGTTCCCTCGCGTCAAGCCTTGTCTCGTCCCATATTTCGCTCGGTATGCTCTCCCACGACTGCGCTGCAAAGCTTCTTTTTAATCCCGGCGCAATTCTGAGCGCCTTATACGCCGCTTCAATTATAAGAGTGCCGCTGCCGCACATCGGGTCGCACACAACGCTGTCTCCCCTGACGTTGGCTAAGTCTATTAGAGGTATANNGATTGGCTAAGTCTATTATTCCCGCCGCAAGTGTTTCCTTTATGGGCGCGTCATTTGACGTTCTGCGGTATCCGCGTTTGTGAAGTCCCTGCCCGCTCGTGTCAAGGTATATGCTCACAACATCCTTGAGTATGTTAAACCTGACCTGAACCACAGCGCCGCTCTCTTCGAACCTGTTCACTCCGTAAACCGGCTTCAGACGCTCTACCAACGCCTTTTTAATTATCGACTGGCAGTCGGGAATGCTGTGAAGTGCTGATTTTAGGGAATGACCCTTTACCGGAAACGCATCTTTTTTGCCTATATACCTCTCCGCCTCAAGCGCCTTCACGCCCTGAAACAGCTCCTCAAAGGATCTTGCCTCAAACGTGCCAAGCTCTATCAAAACCCTTTCGGCGCTTGCAAGGCATATATTCGCCTTTGCAAGCATCTTAATATCACCGTCGAACGAGATTCTTCCGTCCGACACCAAAAGGTTTTCTCCGCCGATTTTCTTTATCTCAAACGCAAGCACGCTTTCCAAGCCAAAGTGGCATGGGCAGCAATACCTGATTTTTTCAGTCATCCGATCACCGTTTTCTATGAAATGTTGTTCCAGTTTTTAATCAGCTCGTACACATACGTGTATCTGTTGCCCGTCAGCGCCTCATACTGAGCCACATCTACTCCCTCGGTGACTATGACAGCCGTATCTCTTCTTCCAAGCTGAGCGAGAACATTGTCAATCGCCGTAGGCGTGTGGTCGCCTGAGCATGTTGCCGGAATGTTTGTCTTCTTATAGTAGCCCGTTGCGGTGTCTGTGCAGTTGCTGCCTGCGATCATGCCCGTGACGGTGCAGTATTCTCTTTCGACAACCATGCTTGACGGGGTAAACTCCGCTATTTCCCCTGCCTCGGCAATATCACCGAAAATGTTCTTCCACATCTGCGGCGAACCGTAGCAAGACGATGTGTCTATCTCCTCGGGTATGTCGTGACCTATCCAAAGTCCTGTTACATACTGCGGTGTGCAGCCTACAAACCAAAGGTCAGCCCAATCCTGAGTGGTACCGGTCTTAGCTATAAGCTCCACGCCGTCAAGTCTTGCAAGGCGGCCTGTACCCCTTGAGGACGAGACAACCGTCTCAAGCATTCTGTTCATGACGTATGCGGTGGATTCGTCTATTACCTGCTCGCCCAAAAGCGAATGCTGATATATGACCTCGCCGGAGTTGTCGAGAATCCTCGATATGAATGTTGATTCATAGTACTTTCCGCCGTTGCCGAACATCTGGTACGCCGTGACGAGGTCCTGAAGCGTAAGACCTTCGGTCAGCGCTCCTACGGACATAGGCGACCTTGCGATATCGGTAAATCCGTTCTGATACAGCACAAGGCTGCTAAGGTGAAGTCTATAGTACATGAAGTCAAAGCATTCACTCGGTGTCAGCATCTCTACGATCTGAGCCGCAGTGGTATTAAGAGACCTTTGAAGTGCTGAGAAAGTAAAGTTATACTCCTTTGACCATGAGGACGTATACGCGCCGGATGTCGAATAGTTTCTCGGCCATACGAGATATCCGTTTTCGGAGCTTGAATCCTCTATGAGCAGCGGGACATCCAAAAATTGCGACGACCATGTTATCAGGTCTCTTTCAACCGCAAGCGAGTATGCGGACAGCGGCTTGATGGCAGAACCGGGCTGTCTTAAAGACATTGTGGCTCTGTTAAGGCACATGGGGCTTTCCTTTTCGCCTATTCCGCCGACAACGCCCAATATTCTTCCGTTATAGTCCATGCATATAAACGCGCTCTGCGGGATATCCTCATTTCCGTCTTCAGAGAACGTATAAAGGTCAAGGTATTTTTCCTCAAGCTCCTTTTGAATATCGAGGTCTACGCAGGTGTATATGCTGTATCCGCCTCGCTTGAGCTTGTCATACGCCTCATCCCACGTCAGTCCGTAGTAATCCATAAATATGTCTACCGCCTGGAATATCGCGGCATCGACATAATAAGAGGACACTGTATCAAAGTTGTCGTACGCAGACAGCGCCGACGAATCGGTGACCTTGTCGTCGCCGGTGTCGGTGTATATCATGCTTCCGACAAGGTGAAGTTCTTCAGTCAGAGCCTGGTCATACTCTTCGCTCGATATCGCTCCGTTTTCAAGCATCTTATCAAGGATGTACTCCATTCTCTCACGGTTTGCCTCGGGATGGTCTATAGGGTCGTTTGCGGCAGGGCTTTTTGTTATTGCCGCAATCGTTGCGGCCTCTGCTATGGAAAGCTGGCCGACGTCCTTATTAAAGTAATAGTTTGAGGCTGCCTGAACGCCGTAGATATTGTTGTCGAGCGGGACGAGGTTCAGATAAGCCTCAAGGATATCGTCCTTTGAGTACTCCTTTTCGAGCTGAACCGCGCGGTATATCTCGCGGATCTTTCTCTCGTATCCCGCGATTCCCTCAACATCGTCGTCTCCGGTGATGTTCTTTATCGTCTGCTGGGTGATGGTCGAAGCTCCTCTTCTCGACTGTCCGGTGACGATCTCCATGGCGGCAACCGCAAGTCCGAAGAAGTCAACTCCGTCATGGCTGTTAAATCTCTCGTCCTCCGAATATATAAAAGCGTCCCTGACGTGCTGCGGTATCTCCTCAAGGTTGGCCCATATGCGCTTTTC
>DDJI01000028.1:22642-23006 GCA_002338885.1 Ruminococcus sp. UBA1828
CCCTCGTTGGAAATCATGTCGTATACAAGCCAGTCGTCGCCGCTCTTTGCGTATATATACGTTGTATAGCTCGACGAAATGTTGTCAAGCTTGACCTCCGACGTGTCGTCCATAAGGTTTACGACAAACACAGTCAGTGCCGAACCGACTATGGTAACAGATATGACTATCACCATAAGCACGCAGACTATGGCTATCCCTATTGCTGAAAGCAGCTTTTTAACCGGCTTTGTTATCTTCTTGGCTTTGCTTAATATGCTTTTAGATGATTTGCGGTTTGAAGAATTCAAAGTGCGTCTCCTTTCATCATATCTTTAAAAAACAGATAACTTTATGTTGCGCGGATTATCTGACGCAAATAAAC
>DDJI01000025.1:0-262 GCA_002338885.1 Ruminococcus sp. UBA1828
CGGAACATTTCACTCAAAATCTATTGGAGAAAGGAAGCAGCCAAGCGAAGCGGTCATTACAAAGTTGCTTTAGAGGAAATCGAGGGCTATATTGCAGACCGGAAAACCGTTGAAGATGAAATTGAAGCCGGAGAGTTGGCCCGTATCATTGGGGAATTTTTGGACACACTGACACTCGAAAACCGTGTTATCTTCATGCGCCGCTATTGGTTTGCCGATAGCTACAAGGATATAGCCGAGTTTATGGGGCTTTCGGAGAAAA
>DDJI01000025.1:323-23242 GCA_002338885.1 Ruminococcus sp. UBA1828
TGAAAGAGAGGTATTTGTATGAATGTGAAAAAGTTTTCCGACGCTATGAGCGAACTTGACAGCAAATATATTGACGAAGCCCTCAACTATAAAAAGAAAGCAAAAAAGCCCGTTTGGGTAAAATGGGGCGCTATGGCAGCGTGCCTGTGCATAGTCTTGGCATTGGGAGTGTTAATAAAGTCCCCTACTTCCGGTGAGATTGTCGGGCCGGGTTTCTTGGCAATCACCGCATATGCTGCTTCGTCTGATGAAGAAATGATTATGCAGGAAGGCATAGAACTTCCGTTAGACTATAATTGGAGTTTGGCTATAAGCAGCCGACCGGGACTTCCGCTGAAATTGTCTGCTGACGAATATCCAAATGTTACTTTTGAGGTGTCGGTTGATAACGGGAAACTTCTGCTCTGGGAGAATAATAAAATTAGTGCTATGAGTTCTCCGTTTGAGGTTGAAAACGGCACTACAATTTATTGGACGAACATCTATCAGGCGGACGAGAAGTATATGGGTACTACTGCCTATATCAATATTATTATTCGTGATGGAAAAAACATTGTAGGATATGCAGTAGTAAACATCTATACAAATGACCTCGAAAATGCACCTGCACAGAGTTATTATGCAAAGTTGCTTAAATCGGTTTCTTTCCCACAAGTTAATGGGGAATATCAGAAGATAACCGTTGAATATGTAGCAGCGGAAATGGAACAAATCAAAAGCGAAACGCAAGCTGGACAAACCGTACCCTCTATGCTAACTCCCCAAGAAAGCGATGGCGGCGCAGGCGGTACAATAGCAGACGCACCACCAATGGTTTACGTCAATGATACATTGTATAAGCAGTCTACTAAACAAACATCGTACAACGAATTGAAAGACGATTTTGTTTATTTAGGCGTAATTGAAAGTGATATTACTAATTTACAGAACAATAGCAACGGAAATGCTTCGGATGGCATTCCGAAAGAAAACTTCCAAGCAAATCACCCGATTGTTGGTGCAAAAGTTTATCAGTACGGCGATGATATTGTAGTTGAAATTAAAGGTAAATATTGGTTATATGAAACTATAAATGATAACACCTTAGATGAACAAAGCGAGCTTTCGGAGGAAGAAAAAATGCAACTTGACCCGTTCTACGGAGCAGGGATTGACGGAAACCCAGACTGATATGCCCACTCCCAAACAGCGACACTTATGATGAAGAAGTATCAGAACAAGACCCTCTTGCAAAGTAAATAGGTTTTCCCTATTTTACAAGGACAGCCGAGAAAATCGACTGTCCTNNTTTTTTTGCCCGCCGGTGCAAGCGCAAGGAAGATATCATCCGTAAAACGCCCGCGGGCTGTTTCGTGCGGTTCTGTCAAGCCGCATTAAAAGCTATTTAGTCTTCTGTTTGGTTTTATTTGACATGACGGCAAGTTTATTAAGCGCTTTTACAAGGTAGTAAGCAATACAAACCCACAGTCCCATCATGGCAAGATATTCTGCAAAGAAGAGCGCCAGCGGCTGTTCAAAATCAAAAAACACAAACCTGCTGCGCACAAACAGATAATCCGCAATGTTATTTTTCAAAAAAGCATAGATGCCGTACCCGCAGATCAGAATTGCCGCTCCGCGCAAAGTCCACGTTCTTGCCAAAGACGGCTTAGCAACGCCGGACATCTTGCGCACTGCGCCCATGACCATTCCCCAGTGCAGACCAAGGTGAAAACTCATCAGGATAAAGCCCCAATAAGCCGCAAGCATATGAAGGATTCTGGAAAATCCCATTCCTCTCCTTATGTGCAGAAAATCGAACACTTCCCTTGAGAGAACTATTCCGCTGACCATAAGGCTGATCATAGAAAGCAGGACAAGGACATCCACGACGGTTTGAAGCGTGCGCACAGCGGTATAGCGCCCTTTTGTAAGGCTTTTATGCCAGCTGCGGTTCAAAAGATGATGCAAAACAAACAGCACAAACATCAACACGCCCATCCACTCATGAGCCGTCTCGCTGATCAGCATATACGCCATTTGGCAGAGCAGCAAAATCGTCATTGCAAGATCGACGCCCAATTTTAACATCATCTTAGGTTTCATTGTTTCCTCCAAAGTAAAATTCGTCTTTGCTTTTTTATAAATCCATACGTTTTAAAGCGGCGGCATGTACTTTAAAGGCGCGGCATTTTAAATCTTTATGCGATGTGCTTACGCTCCGAAATAGTCGCGGATAGTCTTCATTCTTTGAGACTGCTCCACGTGGAACGGGCAGCGCTTGTCGCAATGTCCGCAGCCGATGCAGTCGCCCGCTTTTTTATCAAGGTTGGCATAGTGGCTTTTGGCAAGTTCGTCCCCTGCCAGCGACAAATCATAATATTTGTTTATCAAGCCGACGTCCAAGCCGGCGGGGCAGGGCTGACAATGGTTGCAGTACACGCATACGCCCTCTGCCTCCTGCGGTGCAAACGTTCCCAGGACGGAATAGTCCCTTTCCTCCGGCGACGCAGTGATAAAGCCCAAAATATCCTTTAAGTCCTCGCAGTTTCTCACTCCGGGAAGCACCGTCAGTACGCCGGGCTTATCGAGTGCGTATTGGATGCATTGATATTTTGTCAGCGCCTTACCAAAAGGAGAGGTTCCGGCGTTGAGCAGCTGTCCGCCGGAAAACGCCTTCATAACCGAAATGCCCACGCCTTCCGCCTCGCAGCGGCGATAGAGGCGCTGCCTTTGCTTGACGTCTCCGATTGCAAACTCGCCTTCCTGCTCGTAATCATAAGCCGGATTGATGCTAAACATCAGCATGTCAAGTATTCCGACATCCAAAACCGCCTGTGCAATGTCGGGCGTATGTGAAGAAAGCCCGATATGCCTTACCGTTCCGTCCTTTTTCAGCTGCAAAACATAATCTAAGATTCCGTCGTTGAGCACATGGCGCAGGTCGCTTTCCTCGTCGATGCAATGCAAAAAACCGAAATCAATATAATCGGTTTTCAGCGCATTGAGCTGCCATTCGACAGAACGCTTGATGGTATCGAGATTTGTCGTCCAGCCGTACTTTCCGCCCTGATAGTAAGCTCCGAAGTGAATCTGAAAATACACGCTTTGTCTTTTTCCTGCCATGGCGCGTCCGAAAGCGAAAAAGGGCGCGGCATCCGCGGACGCCATGTCAAAGTAATTTATTCCGTTCTCCAGTGCCATCGTCATGGCTGCTTCTATTTCCTTTTCGCCGGCTGCGCCTATAGAGCTGGTGCCGAACCCAAGTATGCTGATCTGTTCTTCGCCGTGAGGCAGTTTTCGATATCTCATATTATGCTCTCTCCTGTCAAGATCGTAATTGCAGCCGATTTTCACGAACTGCTCAATATCCCAATTCGGACAACCAATTCAGTATGTCCTCATGGGCATTATACGCGTCTTCTTCGTCTACGTCAAACACATTGTCACAAAGCGACGCGCTGTCCGGCAGAACATCTTCGATATCTTCAACACTTCCCGCAAGCCCGCCGGTTCCATGCGAGCAGAACAGGTAAATTTCCTTGTCTGAAAGGTCGTTTTGCTCTATGAAGGACAGCAGCGCCATAGGCGCGCCGTACCACCAGTTCGGGTATCCTAAAAAAACTACATCATAATTTTCAATCTGCTCGACGTTTTCGACAAGCTCGGGTCTTGCGTCTTGAGCGCGCTCGTCGTTTGCCCTGTCAAGGCATTCGTCCCAATCGCTTGAATACGGCTCTGTCACGCGTATAGAAAACAGGTCGCCTCCGGTTCTGTCCTGCACCCATGCCGCCAACTGTCCGACATGTCCCGGAGCGGTAACGCTCGGAGAGGCTACCACGTCTACTTCACCTTCTATAACCGCGTTATCTGCCCAGGAAAAATACGCGATCAGAATATTGCTGCCGCTTTCGGAATCCGCAGGTTCCGGTTCAGAGCTTTCGGCAGGCTGCGTATCCTCTGCGCCGGAAAGGGCATCCGAAGAAACGTCCGGCGAGCTTTCGTAGGGCGTCTGCGTGACGACATCGGGATCGGCGGAATTTGCGCCGCATCCTGCAAAGCTCACAGTCGCGGTGAGTGCGAGCATAAATGCAGTCAGCATCAATGCTATAATCTTTTTCACGAAAATCCTTCTTTCAAGTCATATTTTCTTTACTGCTGTATTACAACGCATCGGTTCCCTCTTGAGGCAAACACCTCTTCAAACTCCGCGCGATCATATTCTGTAAGGCCGGAAATCGGGTCGGCAATGGTGACGGTATCTTTTGTATATCCAATCAAAACGGTGCCGTGATCGTTTGTGCTCCAATCAACATATGCTCCGTCTTCGGTATACCAGCCCCCGGGCGATCGGCGCGGCTGCATGGATATGGTCACCCACACCACCACCGGCGTGTTTTCGCTGACAAGCTCGTACAAATCCTCTGCGGGCGAGCCGGTCAAATCAACGGCATGCAAGGAGCTGTTTATGTCTGCAAGGTATGAGTTTGCCGCATAAACGATCGCTTCGGTTCCGCATATATAGCCACCCCTTGTCGCCGGATCGCCGACGAAGTATCGGTTTAGATCCGGACCGTACAGCCTGCCGTCGTCGCCGTAGTATAAATCCGCAGGGACGGTCGGCAGGTATCTTTCCGCTATTTCCACTTTGTCAGCCGGACAGCCGTAATAGTTTAATGCCATTGTCAATGCAGTGATCTCGCATCCGGTAGGCAGTTCGGGCATTTGCAGCTCCACTTCAAAATCCGATATCAAATATGTATCCGGTGTCTCGTTCTCAAGCGGTGATTGAAAAGAAAGGCTGACAGCAAGCTTCGGTTTGGAGTTTGTATCATTTGAAAAGACATATTCTGCGCTGGCAGTCGGCGGTTCGTCATCGGCTTTAAACAAAGTCGGAGCGGTAACTGTTTGAGTGCATTCCGGCTTTTCATCAGGTGCGAAACCGGCATGACCGAGAAAAACGAAAACGGCTGCCAGCAATGCTGTTTCAAACATATAAATCTTCAGCAGGCGTTTTTGCAAGCAAATTCATCCTCCCGCACGTAAGTACACATCCTTTTTTGAAATTTCAGCGCTTGCCATTAAAAGTTAAGTCCGAGACCGTTTACCCACTCCATTACATCTTCCTGCGAATCGCTGCCTCTCAGGCGGCTGCCGGAAAGCCATTCTGCGCCGCTTGTGAGTTCCTCCAGGTCTTCTGCGCTTGAGCCTATGCCGCTGCCGCCGGAGGTGCAAAACGGCACGATTGTTTTTCCGGAGAAATCATAGCTTTCCACAAAGGTGCTGATGATTCTCGGCGCTTCGCCCCACCATATGGGATAGCCGATGAATACTATGTCGTACTGTTCCATGTTCTCCACTGAGCCGGAAATTGCCGGTCTGGCATCGGGGTCGTTCATTTCAATTGTGGAGCGGCTGTCGTCATCGTTATAATTTAGGTCCGCGTCTGTGTATGGCTCTTGAGGGACGATTTCATAAAGATCCGCGTTCAAGCCGGCTGCTATATTTTCCGCAACGCCTTCGGTGGTGCCGGTGGCAGAGAAATATGCAACCAAAACGTTAGTCCTGTCATCATCAGACGTTGTGCCGTCCGATGCGGTCTGCTCGGGTTCGCCATCATCGGGGCTTAACTCCGACGGGCTTTCGGCGTCAGACTGTGTTCTTTCAGTCGTGTCTTGCGGCAGTGATTCCACGCGGCTTTGACACGCCGTCATGGCAACAGACACTGCCAGTGCCAACAAAAGTGCTGCAAATCTCTTCATGTCGATGATACCTCCTCTTTGGTTTGTTTCTGTTTTGCTTCACGGATCATGAAATCTAACTGATCTAAGCACTGCTGTTTTCTGTGAATTTCTTCTAAAATCTGATACCTGCATTTGCGCAAGAGCTCTATCTGCTCGGCGTATGCGCTTAATTTGCTTCCTGTCAAGCGGGCAAGGCGTTTCACCAGTTCAATATCCACGCCTGATTTTAAGAGCATGTGAAACTGCAAAGTGCGCTCAAGGTCATCTTCCTTGAAGTCCAAGCCTGCGCTTTCCGTCTCAGTTCCCGACAGCAGCCCGTTGTCCAAATAGAATTTAAGGTTCTGTGCCTCAATATGAAGTCCGCTGCCAACCTCTTGTATCGTCATTGCAAGCCTCCACAAAAAGAAAAATGTAAGTGCAGCATCAGAAAATATCTTCTGAGTACACTTACATTATAGGTTAAGCAGCTTTTTATGTCTAATACTTATTTTTAATGTAGTTAAATGCCTGTCAGGCATGAATCATGCAGTCGGCTGATTTTTATCGAGCAGTTCAGATTTACAGTGTTCTATAAATTTTTCGGACGCCAGCGCAAACGGCTGTTTGCGCCTCCACGCTATTACGCTTGTCGATTCAAGCGCGGGAGTCATCGGTCTGAAAGTGATTTTATCTTTATCCCAAAACGCGATAGATCCCTTAATCGAAATGGAGTACGCCAATTTACTATGCACCATGACAGAGCTGTTGGAGGGGAGGTTAGATGTAAGCAAAACGTTGAGCCTGTCAAAATCCTCTCCGAACCACCGCGCCACTTCGCTCCTGACATCAAGTCTTCGCGGAAGTATAAGCGGCGCGCCGATTAAGTCTTTCGGAGTGATTCGATCAAGCTTTGCAAGCGGGGAATCGGGGTGCATGACAACCACCCATTGTTCCCGCGCGTCAAGGCGAATGTGGTTGTGCTTTTCCCTGTTGACCGGCTCCAACAACAAGCCGACATCCGTCAGCCCGCGATCCATTCTATCCTTTATATGATCTGCGGTAGCGGTATAAAGGTCAAACGTCACCGCGGGATATCGCTCATGAAAAGAGCGCATCAATTCCGGCAGCAGCTGAACAGCAGCAAGATCGCCGCACCCGATTGACACAACTCCCTCCACCGTTTCATCCTGTTCTGAAATCTCGCGTTCCGTTTTGTCTACCAACTCGAGTATCTCCTCCGCGCGGCGGAGCAGCAAAAGTCCTTCGTTCGTCAGAACAATCTTGCGGGTTCCTCTGTCAAAGAGCTTCGCCCATTTCATCTTCCATCTGAGCGAGCTGGCGGCTGAGAGTGGGCTGTATAATATGCAGCAAATCCGCCGTATTTGTGATGCTTTCCTCACGTGCCACCGCCAAAAAATATCTTAAAACGCGGATTTCCATAGCAGCACTTCCAAGGGTATTATAGCATATGCATGCCTTTTGGGCAACTGTTTTTGTTTATATGCGTCTTGAGCATTCAATCTGCAATTATACGCGCATTTTTATTTTGCCGATTCCAAATAGGCGTCAGTGAGTTTTTGTGCTTCTTCCAAATATACGTTCTGCAGCTTGCCTGCCCATTCCATATACTCATCCATACTGCCCGAGCCGGAATACAGCATTATCTCCGCCATCTTTTCTACGCCTTCGTTTGAAATCTCGGCAAGCTTCTCAATTTTCGCGTATGACAGCTCCGCAAGTCCCGTCAGCCCTTCTGTATTAAGCTCCGCTTCCTCTTTATATTCTTCTACCAAGATCGGAACCGCTTCCTGCAGTTTGAGCGTATACGCATCTAAAACCGACTGGTAATCCGTATAGCTTTCGCTTTCATCCGAGGAATCTTCATCCGAAGAATCGCTCGGCTCTGATGCGTCCGCATCTTCGCCCTGCTCTGTCTCTTGCATTTCATCTTCGACTTCATCGCCCGCAGAATTGTTTCCGGCATCGACGCTGTTTAATACATCAGCCGAGCATGCGCATAGCATCACGCATATTCCCGCTGCAAGCAACGCGGCAATTATTTTTTTCATCTTTCATTTCCCCTTTGTCATTTGATAAAACTACTTACTCATTTTCAAAAGCTCCGCAATCACTACGATTGGAATTAAAATGATTGCCAACAGCCATAGCATCTGACTGTCCCCTTTCTTTTAAAATACAAGGCTTCAAAGGATTTAGCCGCTTAAAGACGTGAGCCTTTAGCTACCTTTAATTTCCCTTGCAATCTCAGCATACATCTAAAATGCTCCATTGTCAAGTGGTTTTAAGTTATTTTGTCGAACTTTGTTCAATTTGTGTTTTGATTTACGTTTAATGCGCCAATCTGCTCTGAACCGTGCGCATACAAACTAATCCGGCCCCTGTCAGGCAGTCATTGACCGCCGTGGGAGTCGGATTAAATTTTCACCTATCTGTTCGATTTTCTTTGCCCGCCGCACATGCTGCGGCTGTGCATCGCTGCGCCGGTTGCAGCATCACATGCGTTACAGGCATCTGCCGCATGCGCTTTCCGTGACAAATATCTTACACTCTGCCGGCTCAACATCCGGATTTGACATGTCGAACACGCGGCATGTTATCTCTACATTTGCCTCGCATCCCGCCTGAACCATAAATCCGGTGCGTCCGCCCTCGAGCGCAGGCTTCTCATCGCCGATAAACCTGCCGCCCTCAACCTCTATTCTCAATTCGTCGCCGGCAAGCGGGAGCAGCGTTCCCGCCTCGTCCAAAAGCTCGACTTTTACCATTGTGAGATCCGCTCCGTCTGCCGAAAGCAGCGAATACTCCGGACAAGCGACGAGCTTCTTGGGCGCTTTGGGGGTGGCTCTTGACGTTTTTGCAGCTTCCCTGCCGTCGATATATCCGACCGCCTCAAGCGTTCCTTCCTCATACTCTACATCGTCAAAGACGAACACCGGATGCGGCAGCGCGGTATATGCGTTCGGCTTTTTGCGCTCTGTCGGCTTTCCGTTTATGACAAGCTCCACCTCGTCGCAGTTGCTCATGACGGTTACGCTTATGCGGTCGCCTGTCTTTTGGTTTGCAAACCTGTTTGATATATAGATGACCCTTTCCACCGAGGGGTCTTTTTGCGACCTGTACAGGTATGCCACCGGCTTTTCAAAGCGGAAAATATCATATATTCCGCTGTAGAACAGGTGACCTGTCTTTGTATAGTTGACCTCGTTGTTGTAGTCAAACATGCTCCAGCCTATTCCGCCCGAGCAGTACTTGTTGGCATAGTAGTAATTCATAGGCTCTGCAAAGGAGCGTATGAAAGCCGCCGTCTTTTCATCGGGCGCGCCGGGCATTCCGTCGCCGGAGGTCCAGTCGTAGGAATGTTCGGTTATCACATATGGGGTGAACCTCGGCTTTTCGGGATAAGAGTAGTTGGCGCAGAAAATGTCCTCTTGGAACTCGCTTTCCGCATACGTCTCAGCCATTCTCACGCCGTGCGTATGCCTTGAGGGGTCTAAGGACTTTGCAAGTGCGTTTGATTTCTCGTAAAGCTCATGGTTGTCCGGCGACTCATTCACACGAACGCCCCAGGTAAATATGCACGGGTGGTTTCTGTCGCGCAGCACCATTTCCTCTACGTTTTTAAGGTACACTTCCTGCCATGCCTCATCTCCGATGTGCTGCCATCCCGGCGCTTCCTCAAACACTATCAGACCTATTTCGTCGCATCTTTTCAAAAAAGCCTTGCTCTGAGGATAATGCGAGCACCTTACGGTGTTTATGCCGGAGGATTTTATCATATCGGCGTCCGCAGCCTGAAGTTTATCGCACACGGCTCTTCCTATCCATGGCCACTGCTCATGTCTGTTTACGCCTCTTATGATCAGTTTCTTTCCGTTTAGGTACAAGCCGTAGTTTTGATCTTCTGCGCTTTCGCTCTCGTTTATAATCTCGTACCACCTGTAGCCGAAGGTCTCGCGTATGCAGTCGGTCACCTTGCCGTCTACAGACACGCACACACGCATCTCATACAGCTTGGGGTGATCGGTGCTCCAAAGCTCCACGCCGTCAGCCAAAACAGCTATATCGGCGCCTGATTCGGACTTCGGTGCTATTTGCACCGGCACCTCTTTGGCGGCAACGGTTTTTCCGCTGTCCGAAATTTCAACGCGCACCAGTGCGCTGCATGCCTTTTCCGTTCTGTTTTTAAGCTTTATCGCCGCATTTGCCGTTCCAATGCCGAGCTTTATATCGGGCGTTGTGACAAACAGGTCTTCCACATACACGTTTTGCGTCGAAATGAGCTTTACGTTTCTGACTATTCCGCCGAAAACGCAGTAATCCACAACGTTTCCCTCCGGCGGAACGCCCGGCTGTCTGCGCGAATCCACACGCACGGCAAGTGTGTTTTCCGCCTTGATTTTGTCGCTCAAATCAAACTCAAATCCGGTATAGCTTCCCTTGTGGCAGCCGAGATGCTCGCCGTTTAAGTACACGTCCGCCACGCCTGCAACGCCCTCGAACTCAAGCTTTGAATGCCTTCCCAAAAGCTCCTCGCCCGAAAAATGCTTTACATACCACGACACAAAGCGGTACGAATCTATATCCTTTTGGAAATCGTCGGCGCAGTGCCTTTTTAAAATCGTGTTTGCGTGGGGCAGGCACACTGTCTGCGCTCCCGCTTCGGACGGCATCTCATAGCTGTCGGCGTCTCCGAACGGAATAAACGCCCATCCGCGGTTGAGATCATACGTCACTCTTGCCTCTTTTAAATTGTTCATGCTGCTCAATTGCCTCCTTCATAATGTCCCGAGTTAAAAATTTGACCATGCAAAATATATTGTACGTTGCAAAAGCGACGCGTGTCAATCAGCAGATTTCACAATCGCACATGCGGAGTTTTGTCAACTTTGACATAAAGCCTGCCGCTTACGGAATCGGAACCTTTACAAGCTTTTTGCCGTCGTATATGACTTTAAATTTCCCCGTAATGCCCGTGGGATCCTTGCGGGACTTTGCGGGTTTTCTTTGAATGCCGTAAAACTCGTCCGCAAAAGAGCTCGGGCGGTTCTTTATGTTGTATATAAAGAGCCTGTTTTTGGCTCTTGTCACGCCGACATAGAAAAGCCGCCTTTCCTCCTGTTCATCATTTGTGCCTGCGGCATTTATGTTTTTCTTGACCGAAGAGATGTTTTTCTCGCCGCCCGACCTGCTGCGAAATTCTATTGAATCTAACGAGGGAAATCTTCCGTCATACACATCCGCAAGGTACACGTTGTCATACTCAAGGCCCTTGCTTGAATGTATCGTGGAAAGTATGACGCCGTGAGGGCAGTCCGAGCCTTTTTCGGTCAGGCTCTCAAGCTCCGACACCCTCTTCAGAAAGCTCTTGATGTCCGGCTTGCGTGACGCAATTATTTTAAGCGCCTCAATTTTTGCCGTATCGGCGCCCCGCCTCTTCAAGTACTTTTCGTATCCGCTGCTGCGTATTATGTCTATCGCCTCTGCGGGCTTTGCCATTGCTGCCGTTCTCAAGGTATAGCGGAGCTTTTTAAGCTTTTCGGATGCGCTGTCGTCATAGTGCCGAAGCATTTCCTCCGCCGTATCCAAAACAGACATTCCTCTTTTCCTGCTCCTGTCTATCATGATGTATCGCTGTTTCGGGCTGAGATAGAATATGCCCTTGTTGCACACCCTTTCAAACGCGTCCGTGTCGTATTCGTTCAAGCTCAGGCGAAGGTATGCGCATATATCCGCAACAACCGCGCTCCTGAAAAAGTTCGTCTGCGCGCCCTTATAGCTGTACGGTATTCCCTTTTCGCAAAGCTCGTCAACAAGCACCGCCGCGGTTTCATTGTCCCGAAACAGTATTGCATTTTCGCCCTTTTTACAGTTTTCCACCCGCTCGCACAGCTTTACAAGCTCTTTAAACTGCTCCGCGCGCGATGAAACGCTTATCAAAGCGGGAGTCTCCCCGCCGAGCCTCACCGGTGTCATCTTTTTGTCGTATCTGTCCGTGTTCTTTTCTATAAACGCCTGAGCCATGGAAACTATCTTTTCGGTTGAGCGGTAGTTTTTCTCCATGCGCAGCACGTGCGCGTTCTTATACTCCCTCTCAAAGCCGAGAAGCGCCTTTGGGTATGCTGCGCGGAATCCGTATATGCTTTGGTCCTCATCGCCGACCATGAATATGCTGTTCCCCTCAGCCAAAAGGCGGATAATCATGTGCTGCAGCTTTGAAACGTCCTGCGCCTCGTCCACGCACAAATACCGATACCTTTTTCTGAGCGCGGCAAGCGTCTGCGGGCTTTTCAGGAGTATATAATATGCATACAGCATCTGATCGTCAAAATCCATGTATCCGTTTTCCTTGAGCCTGCGCTTGTACTCCGAGTATATCTTTTCGGCGCACGGTATGTCGTCTTCAAACATCTCAAGCTCCTCCGGACGCAGGCACATGTTCTTGGCATACGCTATCATTGAGCCTATTTCCTGGGCTTCCGGCTCTGTAGCGCGCTTGTTGAACATGCTTTGATAGATCTCGGCTATCAGTCTTTTGCGCGCTCCCTCCATCAGCATGTTTCTTTGCTGCAAGCCGTTTAGGGCGCAGTACCTGCGATATATTTCGTAAGAAAGGCTGTTTATTGTGCAGAACTTGACGCCCATGTCTGAGCCGAACCGCCTGTCAAAGCGCTCTTTCATCTCAATAGCGGCCGCTTTGTTGTAGGTCACGGCGAGTATGTTCTCAGCAGGTATCCCAAGGCACACCGTCATATACCCCAGTCTTGTGACAAGCACGGTTGTCTTTCCCGAGCCGGGAACGGCAAGTATGAGGTTTGCTCCGTCTATTGCCTTTACCGCATCTTCCTGCTGCTGATTCAGATTTACATCAAACCGCCGCCTGAATTCATCATATGTCATACTAAAACGCTCTTTTCCTGTTGTCCTTCACAATTAGTCCATCGCTCCGCCCGAAAAGAGTTTGTCCACCCTTCTCTCAAGCTCGCTGCCCGCTGCAATACCATGTCTGTAAATCCGCTCTGCCTCGCAGGACACAATTTGCAAAAGCTCCTTGTCCGAGACCGCATCCGCAATTTTCAGCTTGGGCAAGCCGTGCTGCGCCTCGCCGAAAAAGTCGCCCGGCCCACGAAGCTTCAGATCCATCTCTGAGATTTTAAATCCGTCAGATGCGCGGGTCAGCGCTCTGAGCCTGTCCCTTGCCTCATCGCTCTTGCTGTCGGTTATGAGTATGCAGTAGGACTGATACTTCCCCCTGCCCACTCTGCCCCTTAGCTGATGCAGCTGGCTCAAACCGAACCTGTCCGCATCCTCTACAAGCATCACGGCGGTGTTCGGCACATCCACGCCGACCTCTACAACCGTTGTGCTGACAAGCAGGTCAATCTCGCCGTCCTTGAAAGCACGCATAACCTCCTCTTTTTTATCCGAAGGCATCTGCCCGTGAAGAGCGCCGACTCTGAAATCCCTGAAAATCCCCTCGCTCAGCTCCTTAAAGCAATCAGCTACGTTTTTGAGCTTTCGCCGCGGATATCCGTACATATTGTGCGGCATTTCCTCCGATTCTTCGCTACTGTCTATCGCAGGGCAAACGACATACGCCTGTCTGCCCTCCTGCAACAGCTTTCTGACAAAGCCGTATGCACGCTCGCGGAGCTTTCCCGTGACGGCATAGGTGAGTATTTTCAGCCTTCCCTTGGGCAGCTCGGTCAGCATCGATATGTCCAGCTCGCCGTATATCATAAGCGCCAAAGTCCTCGGTATGGGAGTGGCGCTCATTACGAGCTTGTGCGGGTTTTCGCCCTTTTTTGAAAGGGCGCCTCTTTGATTTACGCCGAATCTGTGCTGCTCGTCCGTTATGACAAGCGCAAGTTTCTTAAAGCTCGTGCCGGCGCTTATAAGCGCATGCGTTCCCACAATCACGTCGCATCCGCCGTCCGCCGCCAAAGCTTTGACCTCCGCTTTATTTTTTGGGGTCATTGCGCCCTTTAAAAGCGCAACCCGAACGCCCAAAGGCTCCAAAAATCCACGCAGCGTTTCGTAGTGCTGGTCTGCAAGTATCTCCGTGGGCGCCATCAGGCAGGACTGGCAGCCGTTAAGGTATGCAAAATAGCAGCATGCCGCCGCAACCGCAGTCTTTCCCGAACCGACATCGCCGAGGACAAGCCTGTTCATTGGTATGTCGCCGCACATGTCCGAAACGCATTCTGATATGGCCTGCTTTTGCGAGCCGGTAAGCTCGAACGGAAGCGCGTTATAAAAGCCCGTAAGCGGCTTATCTTCAAGGCGGTATGCGCTAAGCTCCCTGTTTTGCTCGCGAAGTCTGAACATTCCCGCTTGCAGGCACAAAAGCTCGTCAAACGCAAGTCTTTTTCTCGCCGCCGCAAGCTTTTCACGGTCTGAGGGAAAATGTATCTGCCTGAGCGCATCTTTAGCCGTCATGAAGCCGTACTTTTGAATGGCATCTCGGTCAAGTATCTCGCAGCTGTCGAGATTTACGCTGTCAAGCGCGGCTTTTGTCCAGGTGCGCATGACGGCGGCGGATATCCCGTCGGTGAGCTTATACACCGGCAAAATCCTGTCAGCGCTTGATTGTTCGATTATCATCGGGGCGGATATCTGCCTGGTTGTAAGGTTTCCCGTGACCTTTCCGTAAAGGATGTAGTCGTTGCCCTCCTTCAGGCGGTTGTACATATAAACGGAGTTGTATATCACCACTGTTATGTCCGATTCGCCGTCGGTACACAGCACGCGGTATATGCTCATATTCTTTCTTATGTAATCTGCGGGGCGCTTTTTTACCACCCTGACGCTTATGACGTTCATCTCGTCAAGGACGGTATCGGCAATGCTGACCGGCTCGCTGAGATCTATATAGCCGCGCGGAAAGCAGTACAAAAGGTCGCCCACCGTCTGCACGCCGAGCTTTTTCAGCAGCTCAGCCCTTTTAGGACCGACGCCTTTTAAGTATTTCACGCTGTCGTCAAGGTTCACATTTTTCCCTCCCCGCATTTTAAATATGCAATTATTATACTTTATAAGCACATATAATTCAAGCCCGTGATGCGCCGCCGAGGCATGTTGACATATGCGGTGCGGTGTTATAAACTTTAAAGGAAGTCTTTTTAAAGGGGCGATGTGGATGAGCACATGCAGCAGGCCGGTGAGCGGGCTGTTTGAAGGCGTGGAGTGCGCAATATTTGACCTTGACGGCACGCTTGTTCGGTCGGACAGCGCATGGAAGAGCGTAGACGAGGAGTTTATGGGCAGACGCGGGCTGAAGGTTCCTGACGGCTTTTACGACAAGATATCGACAATGAATCTGTCGCAGGCGGCGGATTACGTCATTGCCGAGTGCGGCATACGTGCCACAAGGCAGGAGGTCGTCGATGAATGGCTGTCGATGGTGCGCAGGGAGTATGCAGAGGTTATCCCGATGGTCACAGGGGCGAAGGAGTTTTTAAGCCGCGTTCACGACAAGGGCTGCAAGATAGCGCTTGCAACCGCGTCAAGTCCGGAGCTTTATCTGCCTTGTCTTGAGCGTCACGGCGTGGCAAAGCTGTTTGACGCATATGCGAACACGTCCGAGGTGAAAAGAAAAAAGGGTTTTCCCGACATATATCTGCTTGCGGCGGACAAGGTGGGTGCAAACCCGCAAAAATGCGTGGTGTTTGAGGACATATACTTGGGATGCGTCGGAGCAAAGGCGGCAGGCATGAAATGCATAGGCATAACGGAGGAAAGCCCCGACAGCATACAAAAGCTGAAAACGGTATGCGATCTCGCCGTTAAAGACTATTCGGAACTTAAAATCTATCTTCAATAATTTAAAAGCTGTCTTCAATAAAACAGCCCTTTGAGCGTCTGCGCAGGCAGCGCCCAAGGGGCTTTTCTTTATTTATTTTTTGGCGCATGCCGCAACGGGAGCGCGGCATATCCTGTTATACGTTTCGGTGAGCGTTCTGAGCTTTTTTGAAAGCGCAGGGCTGAGGTCTGAGTCGGACAGCCGCCATCTCCAGTTTAAGCCCAGCGTTGCCGGCACGTTTATTCTGGTCTCGTTGCCGTATCCCAAAAGGTCCTGCGGCTGAGCTATGGCTATGTTTGCAACGCTTGCCCATGCAAGTCTTAAAAGTGCGTCGGGTATCTGTTCCCTGTCCTTTATTCCCGCATATCTGAGGCAAAAGTCAAACTCTTTGCCGCTCAAGCCGTCCGCCCAGCCTTTGGCGGTATCGCTGTCATGCGTGGAGGTGTAAACTATGCAGTTGCGGGTGTCATAGTTGCAGGGAAGGTATGCGCTCGATGCGTTTGGGTCGAACGCAAATTGCAGCACTTTCATACCGGGGTATTCGGACGCCTTTAAAAGCTCCTTGACATCCTCCGTTACAAAGCCGAGATCCTCCGCCACTATTCTCTTTCTGCCGAGCCAATAGTTTGCCGAGTTGAAAAGCTCCATTCCGGGGCCTTTGCGCCACCTGCCGTTTGCGGCGGTTTTGTCTTTATAGGGTATTGAGTAGTAAGCCGCAAAGCCTCTGAAATGGTCTATTCTGAGTATGTCATATATATCCGTCTCGAAGGCGATTCTCTTCACCCACCAGTTATAGCCGTTGGTCTGCATGGCTTTCCAGTCGTAAAGGGGGTTGCCCCAAAGCTGACCCTCGGCAGCGTATGCATCGGGAGGGCAGCCTGCCACGCACGCCGGCTTCTTATTCTCATCGAGCTGGAAAAGCTCCGGATGCAGCCACACCTCAACGCTGTCATATGCGCAGTAAATCGGCATATCGCCTATTATCTCCACGCCGCTTTCGTTTGCATACTTCTTGAGCGCAAACCACTGTTTATAAAACTCGTACTGAAGGAAAACATAGAACCCGATTTCATCGCCGAGTCTCTTTTTTGCGCTCGAGAGCGCCGATGCTTCAGCCATCATAAGCGGCTTATCCCACTCGTACCACGGCTTGCCCTCGTTTTCGCCCTTGAGAGCCATGAAAAGCGCATAATCGTTTATCCAATCGCTGTTCTTCTCGACAAAAGCCTTCAGCCCGCTGTCCGGCTTAAATCTCTTGTATGCCTTGCGGAGCGTCTTATAAACGGTGTTATAAAGCATTCCGTAGTTGATGTAGTTCGGATTGTCTGTATACTCCACGTTTTCGTAATCGCTTTTATCGAGCAGCCCGTCGCGCTCTAAGGTTTCAAAGTCGATAAAATACGGGTTTCCCGCGTTGCAGGAATAAGACTGGTAGGGAGAATCGCCGTAGCTTGTCGGGCTTAGCGGCAGTATCTGCCAATATCTTTGACCTGACGCTTTAAGAAAGTCCACAAACTTTCTCGCATCATTACCCATCTTTCCGATACCGTATTTTCCGGGCAGAGATGCAATTCCCAAAAGCAATCCGCTCGCCCTCACATTTGCCGCATTGTCATTCATAATTATCCCCCGCAGTCTTTAAATGTTATAATCCGAGACGGCGCCGCCGCATGCGACATGCCGTCCCGAACTTTTTATCTGTTTAAAGTATAACAAACGCTCTCGACTTTTGCAAGCGCACAATCGTGCAGCATCAGTCCGGCGTCATATTTTATTTTACTCATCCATCGTGGGAGACGTCACAGAGTCCGTCCGGTTATTTTCTATGTAGTCCTCTACGAGGTATGATATTTCCTTGAAAAGTGCGTAGTCTTCGTTTTCCTCGCCCTCAAGGTTAGAAAGTATAGCTAAAACATACCGGTGCGGGGCGTCCACAAACGCTATATCGTGAAACGCAAACTGCGTCCAGCCGTATTTTCTGTAAAACGGATAGTGGGATTTTATCATTTTGTTTTTGGTTATCTCAAGGTCGCCCTTAAAGTCATCAACGTAAGGGCTGTCGCTTGTCAAAAACCTCATCAGCTCTTTGCCGTATGCTCCGGCGGACTCTGTGCATATTTTCTGCTGAGTCTTGCGGGTGTCCTCCGGATGCGAGCAGCCTATTTCGACAAGGTACGCTTCAAACTCATCCCACGGCACCAAATCCTTGAGCATTTCATACGCGACGTTGTCGCTCTCGGTGATTGCAAGCTCCAAAAGCTCCAAAACGGTGTACTGCTGTCCGAAGTCGCCCTTTACAATCACGCCGGTGCCGCCGAAATAGTGCCTTTTTTCATATGTCAAAACGGTATTCGGGTCTATTTCGCCGTCTGTTATTTTGTCATAGACATACACGCAAAACGGGATTTTCACCGTGCTTGCCACAGGATAATGCACTCCGCCGTTTATCTCAAGCTCAAATCCGCTTGTCGCGTCATAAACATATATCGACATGACCCTGTCGCGCGCAACTGCCACATTCCCGTCTTCGTCAACCTGCTCATACTCCGGCACGCATCCGCAGGGGTCGCTGCTTGGGTCGCAGTTTTGGTTGATGGAGTATTTATCAAATATCGCATTCAGCTGTTCGTAAAACTCCGCGGGGAATGAAAACTCCGGCTCTGGCGGCGTTTCGGTCTGAGATGTCTGCTCGGTGGCTGTGGTTTGCTCGGTGGCTGTGGTTTGCTCCGTTTGCTCCGCTTCGGTTGTCTGAGTCGTCTCGGAGGTTGTTTCCTGCGTGGCTGACGACGGTTCGGAAGATACTATAGCGGGTGAGCTTGTCGATTCGGGCGTATTAAGAGTTGACGACTGCGTTTCTTTTATTGTTTTTCCGCAGGAACAAAGCGACGTTCCCGCGATAACCGCCGCAAGAAGTGCGGCGCAGAACTTGTATCTTGTCATTTTCTTATCTCCCGCTAAGCCGGATAAACACCAAGCCGCCCGTTGTCGGAGCGGCTTGCGTGAAATACCGGATACAATGTTTTAAAGGTCATTTATCACTTGATGCTGTCGTATGAAATCTTGTCATAGAGGTCGCTGTATTCTATTTCTGCGTTCATAAGGACCTCATCTACATGGTCATTAAACACCTTGTCGATGTACTGCTCCTTGACGGCGTCAAAGTTTTCTTCGACATAGTCGTCCTGCTCAAGTCTGAGTATGATATGCCAGCCGTAATCAGTCTCAACAAGTCCGCTCATTTCGTCCACTTCAAGCGCAAACGACGCCTCCTCAAACGGCTCAACCATTTCGCCGTATGTGAACAAATATCCTGCCTCGTTGTCAACCATTCCGGGGTCGTCGCCTATGGTCTGGGCAAGCTCATATATATCAGCCTCGCCGTTTTGAAGCTGCGCAAGCGATTCGTTTGCAAGCTCCAAGGCAGCCTCTTTAAGCTCGTCATCCGTATAATCCTCATATCCTTCGGTATCGGCGTAGTGGTCATAGGAAATCAGGAGGTGATATACTCTGACGTAGTTATCATGTATATCCTGCTTTATCTCGTCATCTGTTCCCAAAAGCAGCGGGTCGTCTCCGCCGTAAAGGTCTAAGAACACCCTCTCGCTTGTGACGCTCTGGGTAATCATCCTCACCAAAAGGTCCTCTGTTATTCCCGCCTGCTCAAGCGCCTGCTCATACTCTTCCTCGGTTTCAAACAGATCCTTCTCCTGCTGAAGATAATCATCTATTGCAGCCTCGTCTTCTTCGGTGAGCGAAATGTCATACATATCAGCCATTATGATTCCGAAATTGTTGTTGATGAGGTTGTCACGGAGCACATCCTTAAACGCCGCAAAATCGTCCGGATACTGCTCCCAGAACTCTTCGTTCATTCCGTAATAAGTCTCAAAGTACTTGTACATATATCTGTACTCATCATACGGTATATCAATTCCCGCAACGGTGAATATCACGGGGTTTGAGGATATGTCAACCTCTTCGCCGTCTATTATAAGGGCAGGTCCGGTCGCATCATCGGTGCTTTCACCGTCTGCAACAGTCTCATCGGTATCCTCGTCTACATCGGCGTCAGTATTTGAGCACGCAGAAAATGCGGAAACGCTCATGGCAAGCGCCATCAACAGCGCCGCAATTTTTGTCAGCTTTTTCATTTTAACATCTCCATAAATTCAGATAGTATTTGTTTCGCCGCTCTTTTCATTGCGGCATGATTTTCTTCGGGCGGATGCGCACAACCGCACACCATGCAGTAAATATTATCCCTCTATTGTGATAACGGCGTGACAGTTGTCCGAAACCGTCTGTTACCGCACAGCATACTACATATTTTCCACGTAGTCAATAGCAAGTATGTCAAGATGCTTTGTAAGAATCTTTCTTGCAAGCAGAGAAAGTGCAAGCCAGCTGCTGCGTTTTTTCTCGTCAGGCTCGGAAAGTATTCTGTTGTCGTGATAGAACCTTGAGAACACGGAGGCGATGCTGTATGCGTTGTCGCACAAAACGCAGGGCGCCATATCCTCAAACGCCTTTGCATACGTCTCGGCGGAAAGGGCAAACAAAAGTGCAAGCTCCCTTTCGGTGTCGGTGTATATGCCGTTTATGTCGAGGGTGTCTGTGTACGCTATGCCGGCTTTTTTAAGGATGGAGTTTATTCTTGTCACGGTGTACAAAAGATACGTTCCGGTCTTTCCGTCAAAGGAGAGGAATTTGCCAAGGTCAAACACGTAATCCTTTGAGGGCTGGTTGCAAAGGTCGCCGAACTTTATTGCCGCAACGCCTATCTTTTCGGCGGCTTTGAGCTTGTCCCCTTCTACGTATTCCGAGCCGGACAGCTTTTCAAGCGCACCGTCGGTTGCCGTCTGTATCAGGTCGCTCAGCCTCATAACTCCGCCCGCTCTTGTCTTAAAGGGCTTTCCGTCAGTGCCGTTCATGGTTCCGAATCCTAAGTGTTTAAGCTCGGTTTCGGGGGGAACAAGCTCCGCTTTTCTGGCGCAGCGGAACACCTGTACAAAGTGAAGAGACTGTCTTTTATCAACGATGTACCATATTCTCGTCGGGTTGAAGTCCTTTTCGCGCTGGATTATGGTTGCAAGATCGGTTGTCGCATAAATGCTCGAATTGTCCGACTTCTTTACTATGACAGGCGGGATGGTTATCTTGTCGTCGGGCTCCGCAACATCCACCACCATTGCCCCTTCGCTCTCATGCAAAAGTCCCTTTTTATTTAATCTGTCTATAAGCTCGGGGATGTATGCATCGGAATCGCTCTCGCCGTACCACAAATCAAAATCGACGTTCAGCTTTTCAAAGTTGCTCTTTATATCCGACACCGACGCCTTTACAAGCTCCTTCCACAGCGCATAGTAGCCCGGGCGGTGGTTTTGAAGCTCGTGCGTTATCTTATGCGCCTTATCCATGAACGCCTCGTCGCGCTTGCTCTTTGCGCTGGCATAAGGGTAAATCTCGTTGAGCTCATCCGGATCAAGAGGCGCCACCGTATCGGTCTTAGGGTCGAAGTCCTCGGCAAAGCATCTCCACTCGGGATGGCGCTCGCTGTACTCCGCGATTACAAGTCCCATAGGCGTTCCCCAGTCTCCCAAGTGAACGTCCGCATAAACCGTTTTGCCCATTGCCCTTGACAGTCTTTTCAGCGCCTCGCCTATGATTGCGGAGCGCAGGTGTCCTATATGCAAAGGCTTTGCCACGTTGGGTGCGCCGTAATCTATTACAATGGTATCCGGCTTTTCCGTCTGAGGCACGCCAAGATACTCGTCGTGGACTATTTGGTTTACGTATCCCGCCAAATACTCGTCTGTGAGCGTCAGGTTTAAAAATCCCGGCTTGACAGCCTCTGCTTTTGAGAACATGCTGTTTTGCTCAAGCACGGCGGCAACCTCGGAGGCAACAGCCACCGGAGCCTTTTTATAAAGCTTTGCCGCGGCAAACGCGCCGTTGCACTGGAACTGGCACAAATCCATTCTGTCCGAAACGGACACCGTGCCCAAAGTCCTGTCGTATCCGCACGCCTCAAACGCATCCGACACTGCATCGGTTAAAATCGCAGTAATTTTACGCATAAACATTCTCCTCGGTTTGCATCAGTCTCAAGCTGATGCAGATAGTAAACTTAATAATAACATATTTTAGCCTTTACCGCAACATTATTTTTTATTTTCTGCGCACGCCGGATAAAATCCTCCCTTTCCGATGCATCAAGCAATAAAAAAGGAGGGGTAAACCCTCCTTTTTGCTGTTTATCAGTTTAAGCCAAGCTCCTCAAGCCACTGAGCAACTTCGTCTTCCGATGCGCTTGCGCTGAATCGCTCGCCGTCAAGCCACGTTCCCGCGCCCGCAGCCTCTGCAAGGTTTTCGGCGCTTGAGCCTATGCCGCTTGAGGCCGATGTGCAAAACGGCACAATTGTGATTCCGTCAAGGTCGCATCCCTCTACAAACGTGTAAAGTATCTTCGGAGCCTGTCCGTGCCATATGGGATATCCTATATACAGCGTTGTCACGCCGGAAAGATCGGGCAGCCCTTCGGCTATTTGCGGTCTTGCGCTCGGGTCGTCCGCCTCTATGGATGTGCGGCTTTCGCTGTTTCCGTAGTCGAGGTCTTCGTCGGTGTACGGCTCTTGCGGCTGTATCTCATACAGCTCTGCGCCGGTCAGCTCCGCTATCATCTCCGCTATGCCCTGAGTGTTTCCCGTCGCCGAGAAATACACTACCAGCGATGTTGCGGTTTGCTCCGGCTCTTCGCCTTCCTGCGGAGCGGTTGCCGTGTCAGCAGGTTCGGTTTCTTCCGTTTCGGATACGGTTGTCTGCTGAGTCTGAGCCTGCGTAGTGGCATCGTCAGATGCAGCAGAATCGCCGCAAGCCGTCAGGGATGCCATAGAAAAGAGCATTGCAGCCGCGCATATCAGTGATATTATTTTTTTCATTTGATTCTCCTTTTAAGTAAGAACAATTGCGCTTATAAGTCCTCGTCAATAATAAGATACATTAAGGGTCATCGGTTTTTTTGAAGTCGTGTTTAGGGAAAGTCAGACTTCTCAGAAGCCTTGAGACAATTCCTCTCGTTATCTCGTATACCGAGTACTCTATGTTCTCCACGCCGGCAAGCTTTATCGCGCTTTTCTGCTTTTCGGTATGGTTGGTGTAGGGATATACGCCGAACAAAAAGGGCAAAAACGCATAGATAAAGCCGTTTATATCCTCTTTTGATGCGGCGGGACATGCATTTTTGATACACAAAGATATGACGCTTATCGCCTCTGCGTACACCTTTTTAAACTCAACAAGGTTTTCAAGCCTTGAATTGCTCTCCATGTCGTACAAATTCATCGAGACAAGCTTTAGCATGCAGTCCCGCTTGGTCAGCGTTTTTGCCATTTTGGACA
>DDJI01000104.1:0-358 GCA_002338885.1 Ruminococcus sp. UBA1828
ATGGCGGTGAGGTTGATTTTTTCGTTCCACTCGCAAAGAAGCTCGGCATAGGTTTCAAACTTCGCCGCCTGTGCGTCAGTTATGGGGACGTTTTGGGACGAAAACGCCTCTTTCAACCTTGTCAAATCAATCGCTGCCATGCGCGCCCTCCGTTTTCTGCTCTTCATCCCTGCGCCGCTGCTCAAGCCAAACCAAAAGCACCGACACATCCGCGGGATTCACTCCCGATATTCTCGACGCCTGCCCTATGCTTGCGGGGCGAACCTTAGCAAGCTTTTCCGCCGCCTCGAGCCTCAGCCCCCTCAGCGTAGAGTAGTCTATGTCCTGCGGCAGGAGCTTCTTTTCAAGCTTTCGCATG
>DDJI01000104.1:390-568 GCA_002338885.1 Ruminococcus sp. UBA1828
CCTCCACCTGCTCAAGCTGCAAGTTTATGTATCCCTCGTACTTTATCCTGAGCTGAACCTGCTCGCACACCTCATATGAGAGCGGCGGACGCTCTGGGTCGGCGCATGCAAGCCCGCCGTAATCCACCTGGGGACGCTTTAAAAGCTTAGCAAGCGTCACGCCGTTGGATATCGGCTC
>DDJI01000104.1:598-23573 GCA_002338885.1 Ruminococcus sp. UBA1828
AGGTACCGACAGACGAAAGATAATCGTTAAGCGCCGGCGACGGCCCTACGTTTAAGTGCTCAAGCCTTTTAACCTCCGCGTCTATCTGCTCCTCCTTATTTATAAGGTAGTCGTACCTCTGCTGTGATATAAGCCCGATTTTATATCCTATGGGTGTCAGGCGCTCGTCGGCGTTGTCCTCCCGAAGCAGCAAGCGGTACTCGCTCCTTGAGGTCATCATCCTGTACGGGTCGGTGACGCCCTTTGTGACAAGATCGTCGATGAGCGTGCCGATGTATGACGATGCGCGATCCAAGACAATCTGCTCCCGTCCGAGTATGCTCATCGAGGCGTTTATGCCGGCTATGAGTCCCTGCGCGGCGGCTTCTTCGTAACCTGAGGTTCCGTTAAACTGTCCCGCGCCGTAAAGCCCCGGCACGTTCTTAAATTCAAGCGTCGGTTTAAGCTCAAGCGAGTCGCAGCAGTCGTATTCGATGGCGTATGCGTTTCTCATAATTTCCACATGCTCAAGCCCCGGTATCGTTCTCAAAAACTTTTGCTGAACGTCAACCGGCAGCGAAGAGGACATTCCCTGCAAATAGTACTCCTGTGTGTCAAGTCCCATAGGCTCTATGAAAAGCTGGTGGCGGGGCTTGTCGGAAAACCTCACGACTTTGTCCTCGATGGACGGACAGTATCTCGGGCCTACGCCCTCTATCCTTCCCGAGAAAAGCGGCGAGCGGTCTAAGTTGTCGAGGATGATTTTGTGGGTTTCGGCGTTGGTGTAGCTGATGTAGCAGGAGACCTTGTTCTCAAGCTTTTTGCCTGAGTGCATGGTTTCGTAGGAAAACGGGAGTATGTTTTCGTCCCCGTCCTGCCGCTCGAGCTTTGAAAAATCTATGCTGCGCTTGTGAACCCTTGCAGGCGTGCCGGTCTTAAATCTCCTTAAACTTATGCCAAGCTCTGCTAAGGATGCGGACAGACCCTTTGACGGGAGCGTGGCGTCGGGGCCGCTTTCATAGGAGGTCTCTCCCACATGAACCACGCCGTTTAAGTACGTTCCGGTTGCGATTATAGCGGCACGGCAGCTGTAGCGCTCGCCCGTTTTAGTCTGCACGCCCGACACATGCCCCGAGTCGTCAGTTAAAATTTTGACTATCTCCGCCTGCTTTATCTCAAGGCGCTTCTCCGCCTCGCACGCCTTCTTCATGTACTCGTGATAGCGCACCCTGTCCGACTGCACGCGAAGGCTGTGCACCGCGGGACCCTTGCCGAGGTTTAGGACTCTGCTCTGCAAGAACGTGGCGTCGGCAGCCTTTCCCATCTCGCCGCCCAACGCGTCGATCTCACGCACAAGGTGTCCCTTTGCCGTGCCGCCTATAGAAGGGTTGCAGGGCATGTTGGCAATCGCATCCAAAGAGATTGTAAAGAGCGCAACCTTTACGCCAAGCCTTGCCCCGCAGAGCGCCGCCTCCACTCCGGCATGCCCCGCGCCGACAACTACATAATCGTATTCGCCTAAATACTCCATTTAAATCACCCGAATTATTATACTTAAAGTCATCTTATGTCATTAAACTACAGTCTGTATTGCTATTTTCCGACACAGAACCTCGAAAAGACGTCGTCAACCACGGCTTCTGTCACCTTTTCGCCGGACAGCTGAAGCAGCGCGTTAGTCGCCTCGTCTATGCAAACCGTCACAGCGTCTATGGTCTCGCCCGCCTCAAGAGCATCTATAGCCCTGTCCAAAAACTCCCGGGCACGCATGCACAGCCTGCGCTGACGCTCGTTTGCAAACATGTGCGTGCCGTCCGACACCTGACCGAGCTTGAACAAATCATTTACTCTTTGTGTTATTCTTTCAAGCCCTTCTCCGGTATTTGCCGATACATATAGTATATTTTCATCATCACTATACGCCAAGTCATTAACTTGAGGGAGATCCGACTTGTTTACGACGACTATGCGGCGCCTGCCCTGAAGGGTTTGAAGGAGTTCGCGGTCGGTGTCGGTNNGCCGTCGAGCACCGCTATGACGAGCTGCGCATCCTCAAGTTTTTTCTTCGCACGCTCCACGCCTATTGCCTCCACCTCGTCCGAGGTGTCGCGCATGCCTGCCGTGTCGCAAAGCTTCAGCTTGACGTCGCCTAAGCGGACGGTTTCCTCTATGACGTCGCGGGTGGTGCCGGCGGCGGTGGTGACGATCGAGCGGTCGTACCCCAAAAGTGCGTTCATAAGAGTTGACTTTCCGACGTTCGGTCTGCCGACAATTGCGGTGTCTATGCCCTCGCGCAAAACTCTGCCGGCGTCGTAGTCGTTAAGAATTTGTCCAATGTCGGCGGCGGCTTTTTTCATCGTTTCAAGAACGGTTTTGCCGTCGGTTTTCGGTATGTCCTCGTCGGGATAGTCAGCCCACGCTGCGAGCGAGCCGAGAAGCTTTACAAGGCTGTTGCTTACAGACTTAATCTTTTTATACATCCCGCCCTCTTTGATAAGCCTTGCGCTTTTCAGGGCTGCGTCACCCTCTGCGCCGAGGATGTCCATCACGGCTTCCGCCTGTGTGAGGCCGAGCTTGCCGTTTAGGAAGGCAAGCTTTGTAAACTCGCCCGCCTCCGCCGGCACGGCCCCGCTGTCAAATACAAGGCGAAGGATTTTTCTTGCGAGATACACTCCGCCGTGGCAGGAAATCTCGACGGTGTCAAGGCCGGTATAGCTGTGCGGCGCTTTAAACACGGTGAGAACAACATCGTCAAGTGTTTGCCCGTCGCACACAACTCTGCCGTATGCGCAGGTGTAGCCGTCCATTTCGGAGGGCAGTTTTTTTGAAGACGACTTAAAGGGTTTGAATATCTTGTCGGCTATGCCGAGCGCGTTCTCACCCGAAATTCTTATCACTGCAAGCCCGCCGACGCTGAGCGGCGTTGAAATTGCGGCAATAGTGCTCACGCTCATCACTCCTTAAAAGGTAAAAACTAAGAGCGGTTTCCGTTACCGAAAACCGCCCGAAGTTTAAAATTCTATCTTCGAGTAAAGACCCGAACCGATCTCATCTTCCGGTCTCGGCTTCTTGTAGTCCTTTTCAAAGGATGAGGATATATCAAGACTTCTCGCCTTGAACTCACGGCGCTGTTTTGTTCTGCCCTGCTGAGGCTTGCCGCCGCGCCTTCCGTCTCCTCTTTGATTGTTGTTGTAGCGGCGTCTTTCGGTGCAGGTTATCAAGACCTTTCTGTAGGGGTCCTCGCCGACGGAGCGCGAGGTGCAGTTTTCAATCTCAGCAACCGCCGCGTGAATAATTCTTCTCTCGTAGGGGTTCATAGGCTCGAGCGCGACCGTTCTGCCCGTGCGCTTTGCCTTGAGCGCCATCTTTCTGGCCAGCTCTTCAAGCTGAGCCTTTCTTCTTGCCCTGAATCCGTCGCAGTCGATAAATATTCTGTAGTACTCCCTGTCGCTCTTGTTGCAGACAAGCGATGCCAGGTACTGAAGTGCATCAATGGTCTCTCCGCGTCTGCCGATGATTCTGTCCGCGCCCTCGCCGGATATGTCCAGGCATGATCCGCCCTCGATATCGCTTATGGTGATTTCGGGCTTTTCAAAGCCCATCTTGACCATGATGTCGCTGATGTAGTCGGCTGCGATTTCGGGCTTAGACTTTTCGTACTCCGCTTCAACCTTTGCCTCACCCTTCATTCCGAAAATTCCCTTCTTAGGCTCTTCCAGAACGGTAAAGCTTATTTTGTCCTCCTGCGTCCCAAACAGCTCGGCAGCCTTTGCCTTAGCCTCTGCGACTGATTTTGCCGTGATGATCTCCTTCATTTTTTATCTCTCCTTTATATGCGGCAAGAGCTTGTGATTTAAAATGCGTACTGTTTTATGCTCCTTGCCGTTATTTCCTTTGTTGATTTACTGCTCTTTTTTCTGCGAGTCCTCTTTAGAATCATCTTTTTCGGTGTTTTCTGCTCCCGATGCGGTTCCGTTAGAACGCAGATTCGGGTTATCACCGTACTTTTCATAATAGCGGAACCTTGCAGCCTTCAGCGCTTCGCTCTCCTCGTCCGATGCGTCCGCATCAGGCTCCTGCGAATCCAAGGTGTCTCCGTATTTCTCGTAATAGCGGCGCCTTGATTCGTTGAGCGCTGCCCTTTCCGCTTCCTTCTTTTCCGCCCTTGAAAGCTTTACTTCCTCGGCGGTGGCTTCTTCTAATGCAAGCTCGCCCGCGGACTTTTGTCCCATGAGCTGCTCCTTCTGCTTCTCAAGAGCCATCTGGTAAAGCGACGGCTTCTTTCTGCCCTTCTTGTCCTGCTTTGCAAGTATCTTTTCGGTTCTTTCGGGGGTGAACCATATGTTAAGCGCAACCGTCTGAGCAAGCGAAACCACGCTCGAGAATATCCAGTAGATACCGATACCTGCCGGGAAGCTGAACGCTATCCAGAACGAAATCAGCGGCATCACGTAAAGCATTACCTTCATCGAGGCGTTTACGTTTGAATTCATTCCACTCTTCTTTTGGAAGTACTGAGATATGAATGTAAGCGCAAGCTGCGAAACGAGCGAAACTATGGGGATGAGTATGAGTATGGAGCTCCAACTCGGGTACTCGCCCAGGTACACGCCTAAGAACGTGTAGTCGAGGTCGTCGCACGCCTGAACCACTTCGCTGTCAAAGAGCGCGGGGTAGTCCCTCGCCACCGATATTACAATGAGCTGCGTCCTCGAGTTTGCTCCGCCGGACAAAAGCCTTGACGACACCTTCTCGGTGTTGGTCATGTATTCATCAAGCCCGGGGTTCTGCTCGAGCTGTGCCGCCACCTCTTCAAGCCTTTCGTCGGTGTACTCCGAAATCCTTGAGCCTTCGCCAGACTTGTAGGTTAAAAGCGTGTCGTACAGCGATGCGTCGCCGTTTTCAAGTATGGCATCCACCGTCGTCTCGTGACCGGCTATTTCGGAGCTGACCACATACAAATCGTAAACGGTGTTCTGCGCATCGGTGAGCTTTTCTTTAGATATGTCTCCTATATAGGAAAGGGGCGCGTATACAACTTCTATGACCGCAAACAGTATGACAAACGTCAGAACGAGCGGCAGGCAGCTTCCCATCGGGTTTACGTTTTCCTGATTGTAAAGCTCCATAGTGGCTTCGTTTATCTTGTCCTTGTTGTTTGCATACTTTTTCTTTATCTGCTCAAGCTTGGGGCTGAGCCTTGCCATCCTCGCGGTGCTCATCTGCTGCTTTATCGACGACGGCAGCATTATAAGCTTGATTATGACCGCGAACAAAAGCAGCGCAAGTCCGTAATTCTTTACGAGCAAATAGCAAAGCCACAGTATTTTGCCGAACGGCCAGGCGATTATTTCCCAAAAACTCATATTCTATTCTCCTTTTGACTCCTCGCCGCCTGCGCTGTTTTGCTCCTTCTGCCTGCGGCGCGCCTCCGATTTTAACGTGTAAAAATGAAATTTGTCCGGCACGTAATCAACTCCTCCGCCGCTGTACGGGTTGCACCGCAACAGCCGCCATCCTGCGAGCAGCACGCCCTTTATCGCGCCGTGCTTTCTTATCGCCTCAAGCGCATACGCCGAACATGTCGGATAGTACCTGCAACAGGGCTTTTTAAGAGGAGAAATGTACTTTCTGTAAGCGAGTATAATCAGCTCTAATATCTTTTTCATCACTTTTGCCGCACTTTATGAATGTTTCACATGGAACTTTTTTAAGACGGGCCGCGCCCGACAAATATTGCCTTGTGAAATGAATTAGCTGTCTTACCGGCTGCGGCTTGACCGCCTTTTGCTTTTACGCCTTTTGTTCCCCGCCGCCCTGCGGTTTCGTATTTTTTTTGTTTTGGACGGATTTTTTTGCCGCCGCATGCATGCGCGCGCTCATATGCCGCATGGCTCTTTCTATGTCGCCCGACTTCTTTCCCGCGATGCCCTCTCTTGCAACCGCAACCATGTCAAGGCTCTTAGGAAAAAGCGCCTCGCAGCTTCGGTACGCGCTCCTTATTATCCGCTTTGCACGGTTTCTTTTAACCGCGCTGCCGAGCTTCTTGCCCGCAGTTATGCCAAACCGCGTGTAGCCGAGCTTGTTGGGAAGATAATATATGACCACTTCCCGCGACGCTGCAAACTTTCCCTTGCTGTAAAGCCTTGAAAAGACCTTGTTGTCCTTTAGCGCGAGGGTTTTGTAGGTTTGTTCTGTGCGGCTCATCTGAAACTCCTAATATAAATGTGATTTTTAACGCATGAATGCGCTTGTCTTTAGTGCGTTCATGTGTGCCTAAAAATTAAGGACCATTGCTGATGCGGTCACCGGCATGGTCCATAAGTACAACGGCTGAGCATGCCGCCGTTTTTTCGGGTGCGCATGCCGCCGTTCAGACTCTTGAGCGTATAAACAGCTAAGCAGCGTCAGGCTATAAAGCCGCCGCTGTCAGTAAGTAAGTCTTGCTCTGCCCTTTGCGCGTCTGCGAGCCAAAACCTTGCGGCCGTTCTTAGTAGCCATTCTCTTGAAAAATCCGTGCTCTTTTTTTCTGTGGATCTTCTTGGGCTGATATGTTCTCTTTATCTGCACGTCAATTGCCTCCTTATATCAAATTGTTGGCAATCCCAATAGATAGCCTTGCAATTTAGTATTATATAATAACCGGCGGCGGCTTGTCAATACCTATTTATCATTTTGTGCGCAAATTTTGTGCTCAGGTGTGCGGTTTTTAGCCGCTTTGAGGCACGCGCCGCGCCTTTTTTGCCGAGACGGCGGTATGTAAACAATTAAATAATATATATTAACTTTAAAAATTTTCTTTCAGGCAAAAATTCATTACGCTTTTTTTACATTTCGGCGGCGGATTAAGACGCCCTTTTGCGACACTTTTAATAAATTAGTTATTTTATAATAGTAGGAGCGCAAAATGCCTTGAAAAGAGAATAGATTTATGTTATTATTAAAGTATAGATGTAATGATGGGGAAGTATCTGCCGAGCCTTTCGGCGGGTACCTCCGCACTTATAATATCACAAAAAATACGGAAGGTAAACATGGTATGAACTCTTTTTTTGAGCTGTTTGACAGCGTAAGGCGCGCTTGTCAGCTTGACCCCAAGGTCAGCGAAATCGGTTACAACCGCTGGATCAAGAACATCGAGCCGGGAAAGCTTGAGGGAAATAAAGTGACGCTTTTGGCGTCTAACGATTTTATGAGAAGGACGACGCAGGAAATATACGGCGATGTGTTTGAGCGCGCGTTTGAGCACATTTTAGGCTTTCCGGTGGAAGTAGAATTTGTGGTAAAGGATCAGGAGAGCGAGGCGGAAAACGGCTTCAGCGAGTACGAGAAGAAGATGAACGACCTGATAAGCAGCCACCGCCGTTCCGACTACGATCTGACCTTTGAGAACTTCATAAAGGGAAAGTCAAACGAGCTTGCATACGCATACTGCATAGCGGTCAGCGGAAAGAACAACGTAAACAACCAGCTTCACAAGTCGATGTTCAACCCGCTGTTCATATACGGCGACTCTGGGCTGGGCAAAACGCATCTTTTAAAGGCGATAGAGCACGAAGTGAGAAAGAACCATCCCGACCTGAACGTCATATACACCACCGGCGAGAGCTTTACAAACGAGCTTGTGCGTGCGGTTTCGGAGCAAAACACCTCCGAGTTTCACGACAAATACCGCAAGTGCGACTTTTTGCTTGTGGACGACATACAGTTCATTGCGGGCAAGGAGATGACCCAGGAGGAGTTTTTCCACACCTTTAATGCGCTTTACAACGACGGCAAGCAGATAGTTTTGACCTCGGACATATCTCCGAACAGAATAAGGCAGCTTGAAGACAGGATAAAGACCCGTTTCACCTTAGGCGTGCAGGCGGACATACAGCCGCCGGACTTTGAGACGAGAATGGCCATAGTGATGAGAAAAGCGGAGCTTTTAGACCTTGTGATACCGGAAAACGTCGCAAGGCTGATAAGCGAAAGGATAAAAAAGAACATAAGGCAGCTTGAGGGCGCGGTGAACAAGATGAAGGGTTTGACGATGTTTTCAAACGAAACCCCCTCCATTGCGATGGCTCAAAGGGTTATAAAGGAGACGCTCATAGACTCTCAGCCCACGGAAATAACTGTGGACAGGATCCTAAACGAGATATCCAATTCATTTAATGTGACGCCGCAGGACTTAAAGTCCGCAAACAGAAACGCTCAGATATCCCTTGCGAGGAAGGTTGCCATATACGTCATCCGTGAGGTAAAGGGAATGTCGTTTACCGACATAGGCAAGGAGTTTAACAGAAACCACTCCACCATGACGATATCCTATGCGGACATAAAGAAGACGCTTGCCAAAAACGCAGACCTTCGCGAAACCGTAGACGACATCATCAAAAACCTCCACACCATCTAACCCCCGGTGCCAAATCTCCCCCGGTGCGTGATAAGCCCCCTGCCCCCGTTGTGTGATAAGTTTCCTGCCACCGGCGTGTGATGAGTTCCATACCCCACGTGTCAAGTATCCCATCCGCGGGCTATGTATTACCTGACCCGAGCAAGTCATGAATAGCGCCGAGATGTCGAATTATGTCGAATAAGAGGTTTGTCGAATCTTGTCGAACCGCTCGCGCCCTGCTATTATATATAATAGGTATGCTGTGCGGCGATGCGCGATGATTTTGCGGCTCGGCATGCATGCGAAAGCGGTTCGGACAAAACAGGCGCGTTATCTTGGTCATCTTTTAACTTTTCAACGGAGTTTTCAACAGTCAGGGCGACGGACGAGGCATTTTGGAATAGTTTTACGCTGTCCGCAAAACCCGCATGAGAGCTTGATTTTCGTCGGCAGCCGGGCGCGGCTGTCAAGGCGTAAGCCTTTTTAGAAGTTAAGAAGCGGCAAAGGACAAAATTCTAAATCAACAGCCTGCGGTTTAAAGAAAATCGGTTTTCGACAGCGAAATTAACTTTCAACGAAAAATTTTAAACTCAATTAACACCATGACGGGCGGCAGGCCGGTTTTAAACAAAACGCATTTTTTCGGTTGAAAATCTGTTGAGGGGATGCGCTCAGTGATTATGCGGGTTTTAAGGGGTTTTAAACTTTTCGACAGCCCCTACTACTAATACTAAAAATAAATATATACATATCATTTATATTCGCAAAAAAAATAATCGTAAAAAGGAGATTATCAACATGCAGCCTATGCAGTTGTCCTGCAACAGAGCAGGCTTATACGAAGCGCTTATAAACGTCTCCAAAGCGGCGGCGGACAAGTCATCAATACCGGCGCTTGAGGGAATAAAGTTTTCCGTTTCGCCCGGCAGCTTATGCCTTACCGGATACGACCTTGAAATAGGAATAAAGACAACGCTCGATGTGACCTCTACAGGCAGCGCGGATCTTATAGTCAACTCGCGTTTGTTTTCGGAGATAATAAGGAAGATGCCAACCGACGAGATAAACGTGTCGGTGGATGAAAACATGGTCATGACGATATCGGGCGGAAACACGGAGTATTCCATTCCCGCGATAAGCGCAGAGGAGTACCCGTCGATTCCCGACTTTGACGGAGACCGCAGCTTTGTGATATCCCAGCCCGTTCTCAGGGACATGATAAACCAAACCATATTTGCGGTGTCGCAAAACGACACAAAGCCGATACTTAAGGGCGAGCTTTTTGAGGTTGTGTCGGGAAATCTCACGGTTGTGGCGATAGACGGATTCAGGCTTGCCGTGAGAGAAGAGCCGGTGAAGTCGGACGTAGATTTAAAGTTTGTCGTTCCCGCCAAGACTTTAAGCGAGGTATCAAAGCTTTTGGGCGCGGAGGACGACAAGACATGCGTTGTGACGGTGTCTAAAAAGCAGGTTGTGTTTGATTTTTCGGGATACACGGTATTTTCAAGACTGCTTGAGGGCGAGTTTCACAACTACCGCGGCTCCATACCGCAGTCGAGCGCAATAGACGTAGTGATAGACAAGCGTGAGCTTATTAACTGTCTTGAGAGGGCGTCTTTGCTGATAAGTGAAAAGGTCAAAAGTCCGGTCAGGTGCACTTTTGATTCCGGATGCTTAAAGATTTCCTGCCGCACCCAGATAGGAAAGATAAGCGACGAGATCAAGGCGGACGTGACAGGCCCGATGATAGAAATAGGCTTTAACTGCAAGTTCCTTTTGGATCCTTTGAAGGTGATACCGGACGAGAGCGTGAGACTTTTAATGAACGGCTCAAACCTTCCGATGAAGATAGTCCCCTTAAAAGGCTCTGAGTACACGTTTTTAGTCCTGCCGGTAAGGCTTAAAAAGGACTGACGGCATGAAAAAAGCCTTAAAGAGGGGGAGATCATTTAAAAGATGAGTAAACCGCAGAGAACGATTGAGCGTTCGACAGTGCAAATACACACCGATTACATAAAGCTCGATTCCCTTTTAAAGTATGCGGGGATAACCGAGACCGGCGGAGAGGCAAAGGAGCTTGTCTTGAGCGGGGCTGTGAGCGTAAACGGCGATGTATGCCTTGAAAGGGGCAAAAAGGTGCGCGCAGGCGACACCGTAAAAATAAATTCCGGCAAAAATAATTCTGCAGAAATTGAGGTAATGTAAAATGATAATCACCAACATCGAAGTGGATGGTTTCAGAAACATAAACGATTTGGCTTTTCAGCCTGATCCGGGAGTAAACGTAATCTGCGGCTCTAACGCGCAGGGCAAGACCAACCTTTTAGAGGCCATATGGCTTGCAAGCGGCGAAAAGAGTTTTCGCGGGGCAAGAGACAGAGAGATGGTCAGCTTGGATCTTGAAGATACAAGCGTAAGAATTGACTTTAAGACGAGCGAAAGAATGCAAAACGTCTCTTACAGCTTCTCAAGGAACCCTAAAGACAAAGAAGTGCTTGTAAACGGCATAAAGGCGAGGACGTCCGCCGACGTTTTGGGAAGGCTTTTGCTGGTTATATTCACGCCTGACGACCTTAATCTCACAAAAGGCTCGCCCGCAGTCAGAAGAGATTTTCTCGACATGTGCGTGTCGCAGGTAAGGCCGAGATTCAAAACCATGATCGACGAGTACAACAACATACTCGAGCAAAGAAATAATCTCTTAAAGAGCATGTCAATGGGCAGAGGCTCGGAGGACGAGCTTGACGTGTGGGACTTCCAGCTTGCGGGCAGGGGCGCATGCATAAGCCTGTTCAGGTACACATACATAGACGGGCTTGCAAGGGAAGCCGCCAAGTACTACGACATAATATCGGAGGGAAAAGAGAGCCTTGAGATTAAGTACATCTCAACTATCTACGAAAACCTCCGCAAGAGCATTTTGAGCAAGACAAACTTAAAGAGCGAGTATTACCAGATGCTCAAAAAGAACCGTCCTGAGGACATAAGGCTCGGATACACCGCAAACGGTATCCACCGCGACGAGGTATGCGTGAACATAAACGGATTCCCGGTAAAACAGTACGGTTCTCAGGGTCAAAACCGCTCTGCCGCGCTTTGCATAAAGTTCGGACAGGCGATGATGCTTAAAACCGAGACCGGCGAGGAGCCTGTTATACTTCTTGACGACGTTTTGTCGGAGCTTGACAGGGACAGACAGAAGTTTGTCCTGAGCAACATTGTAAATCTGCAAACCTTCATCACCTGCTGTAAGGGCGAGATAAAGAAGATGGGCTCAATATATGAAATGGCGGACGGCAAGCTCGATTTAGTTGACATATATTCGTCAAACCCCTTTGAAAAGCGCGGCGAGAAATAAAAAAGGAGAAGAGCGGGATGTTTTTGCACCTCGGCAACGGCGTGAGCGTTGCGATGCAGGATGTGATAGCGGTGATGGACATAGAAAAGTCATCGACATCCAAAATCACAAAGGAGTATTTAGCCCGTGCGGGAAAGTCCGGATGGGTGGTGTACTGCTCTTACGAAATGCCGAAAAGCTTTGTAATAACGCTTGACCGCAACTTCACCGAAAGGGTTTACATAAGCTCTATCGACCCTTCTACCTTGAAAAAGAGGTTTGAGAGGTCTTTTTGAGGCATGCAAAAATTCTACGGAATACAAAATATAAATACGGAGGACTGTGTTTTGGATAACAACGAAATTACATTAAACTCTACCGCGGTTGACAAGGACAACAACTACGACGCGAGCGAAATACAGGTCTTAGAGGGACTTGAGGCGGTGAGAAAGCGCCCCGGAATGTATATAGGTTCCACCGGCCCAAAGGGACTTCACCATCTTGTCTATGAGATAGTCACAAACTCAATAGACGAGGCGCTTGCGGGATACTGCACCAAAATAGAAGTAGAGCTTCTAAAGGGCAATATCGTCAGGGTCACCGACAACGGAAGAGGCATACCGACCGGAATACATCCGAAGGAAGGAATATCAGCGGCAACGGTTGTTTACACAAAGCTTCACGCGGGCGGAAAGTTCGGCGGCGGCGGATACAAAGTCGCGGGCGGACTTCACGGCGTCGGAGCATCGGTTGTAAACGCGCTGTCCGAGTGGCTGGAGCTTAAAATATGCGACGGAAAGAACATCTACTTCCAGCGCTTTGAGCGTGGAAACTACGACGAAGAGCTTAAAATAATAGGAGAAACGGACAAGACCGGAACGCAGGTCACCTTTAAAGCCGACCCGCAGATATTCGAGCAGACTACAGAATATGACTACGACACGCTTTTGACCATGCTCCGTGAGCAGGCGTTTTTAAACGCAGGCGTGAGAATAGTGTTTATAGACAGGCGGGGCGACGAGGACGTAGAGGTTGACCTTTGCTACAAGGGCGGCATAAGGGAATTTGTCACACACATACACAACACCCGCGGGCTTGACGTCATAAACCCGGAGGTAATATACATCAGCGGAGTAAAGGACGACTACATCGCCGAAATAGCCATGCAGTACAACGACTCTTACAACGAGCTGATTTTGTCCTTTGCCAACAACGTGCATACGCCGGACGGCGGAACGCATGAAACCGGCTTTAAAAACGCGCTTACAAAGGTAATAAACGACTACGGCAAGAAGTTCAACCTCTTAAAAGCCGGCGACAAGCTCACCGGCGACGACGTAAGAGAAGGTCTTACCGCCGTTGTGTCTGTTAAGCTCACCGACTGCGAGTTTGAAGGACAGACAAAGGGAAGGCTCGGAAACCCCGAGGTGCGCCCGTTTGTTGAGGGGATAGTTTACGAAAAGCTGATGAACTACCTCGAGGAAAACCCCGCAGTCGCAAGGATGATATTTGACAAGTCGGTGCAGGCGCAGAAGGCAAGAGAGGCCGCAAAGCGTGCAAGGGACCTGACGAGAAGAAAGTCCGCGCTCGACTCGGCAAACCTCCCCGGAAAGCTTGCCGACTGTCAGGAGAGCGACCCCGCGCAGACGGAAATATTCATCGTCGAGGGAGACTCCGCAGGCGGTTCGGCTAAAGAAGGCAGAGAAAGAAAATATCAGGCGATACTTCCGCTGTGGGGCAAGATGTTAAACGTCGAAAAGGCGAGAATAGACAAGGTGTACGGAAACGAAAAGCTCACACCCGTAGTGACGGCTTTGGGAACGTCTATCGGCGAGGACTTCGACATATCAAAGCTGCGCTACGGCAAGGTCATAATAATGGCGGATGCCGATGTGGACGGATGCCACATAAGAACACTGCTTTTGACATTCTTCTTCAGGTTTATGCGCCCGCTCATCGACCAGGGACACATATACATCGCCCAGCCGCCTCTTTTCAAGGTTTCAAGGGGCAAGCAGGTGCGGTATGCGTTCTCGGACGAGGAAAGGGACGCATATATAGCGGAGCTTACCTCCCCCGACGGCAGGTCAAAGCCCGACGTGCAAAGATACAAGGGCTTAGGAGAGATGGACCCGCAGCAGCTTTGGGAGACGACCATGGATCCCGAAACAAGAACAATAGTCAAGATCACGCTTGAGGACGCAGTTAAGGCGGACGAGACTTTCAGCATACTTATGGGCGACAAGGTAAACCCGAGACGTGAGTTTATCGAAAAGAACGCAAAGTTTGCGGAAAACCTCGACTTCTGATAACGCGCATGCCTGCGTGTCAAAAAGCAAAGACGGAGAAAAATAAATGAATCAAAAAGTTACATTCGGACACGACAGCTCGGCGTGGCTAAAGGGCTACGACGATTATATAAAGCTCTATCGCCGCACAAGGCTTATAATCACCGCCGCGGTGTTTTTGGTGATAGGAGCTTTGTTTGTCGAGCAGATTGTCAGAGACCCGAGCTATGGCGTGGGATGGTTTTGCCTTGCGATATGCATATTCATCATAGCGGTGAACGTCATGTCACCCATTGTCCAAAAACGAAAGATCGCCTCGGCGCTTGATGAGATAAAGGACGACAGGTACATTTTAAACATTTATGACGACAGATACGTCGTTGAAACCATACTCCCCCAAAGAGAAACGGTGGTTGAAGCCGTATCGGACGAGGAAGGCGCAGACGGTTCTAAGACGCAGGTAACGGAAGTGGCGGTGTCAAGCGCATCGCCGGACGAAAACCAAATCCCTCCCACCGAAACCATGCTCGCGGACAAGAGCTTAAAGGCGGTCGAGCGGAACGACTACTTCGGGCTGTATTCGGCAAAGACGTTTTGCGTCATACCCAAGAGCAGCCTTAGCGACGAGGGAAGAGAAGCGGTTTCGGAGCTTGTCAGAAAGATAAACGAATCAGGAAAAAAATAAATCGAAAGAGCGTGATTATATTTGTTCGCAGAAGACAAAAAGGTTAAGCTGACTGAAATAAATGACGAAATGCGGTCGTCTTTTTTAGCATATTCGATGTCGGTAATAATCCAGCGTGCGCTCCCCGACGTAAGGGACGGCTTAAAGCCGGTGCACAGAAGGATTTTGTACACGATGTACGAGGACGGACTGACTCCGGACAAAAAATACTTAAAGTGCGCGACGACGGTCGGCGACTGCCTCGGTAGATATCATCCCCACGGCGACGCATCGGTGTATGACGCACTTGTGAGACTTGCGCAGAGCTTTTCAATGCGCTATCCCTTAGTTGACGGACACGGAAACTTCGGCTCAATAGACGGAGACCCCGCCGCCGCATACCGATACACCGAGGCCAAGATGGCAAAGATGGCGGTAAATATGCTCACCGACATAGACAAGGACACCGTTGACTTCACATCAAACTTTGACGACAGATTAAAAGAGCCGGTTGTTTTGCCCTCGAGGTTCCCGAATGTTTTGGTAAACGGCTCTGTCGGCATAGCCGTCGGAATGGCGACAAACATCCCCCCGCACAACCTGGGCGAGGTGATAGAGGGCGTAAAGCTCGTAGCCAAAAACCCCGACTGCACGCTTGACGAGCTGATGGAGAAAATAAAAGGCCCCGACTTCCCCACCGGCGGAATTATAATGGGCAGAGCGGGAATAAGGGCGGCATACGCCACCGGCAGAGCAAAGATAACCCTTCGCTCAAAGACCTCTATAGAGGAGATAAACGGCAGAAACGCCATAGTTGTGACCGAAATCCCCTACATGGTCAACAAGTCAAGGCTCATAGAGTCGATATCGCAGCTTGTAAAGGACAAGAGGGTTGACGGCATACATGCCCTTCGGGACGAGTCCGACCGCTCCGGCATGAGAATAGTAATAGAGCTTAAAAAGGACGCAAACCCGCAGATAGTTTTAAACAAGCTGTTCAGCTATACTCAGCTTCAGGACACCGTCGGAGTGATAATGCTTGCGCTTGTCAACGGCGTGCCGAAGGTTCTGACCTTAAAGCAGATACTTGAGGAGTACCTAAACTTCCAGGTCGAAGTCGTCACAAGAAGGATGCAGTTTGACTTAAAGAAGGCAAAAGAGCGCGAGCACATCCTTCAGGGACTCATAATCGCCCTCGACTTCATCGACGAGGTCATAAAGATTATACGCTCGTCCCAGACCCCCGCCGAGGCAAAGGCGGCTTTAATTGAGAGGTTCGGCATATCTGATATTCAGGCGGAGTATATAGCAAACATGCGCCTTATACAGCTCACGGGACTTGAGCGCCAGAAGATATATGACGAACTCGACGCGCTTGAGGCGAAGATACGGGGCTTTGAAGAAATTTTGGGCAGCCATGAAAAGCTTTTGGACGTGATTATAACCGAAATAGACGAGATAAAAGCCAAGTTTGACGACCCGCGCCGCACCGAAATACAGGCAATAAGCGGTGAGGTAGATATAGAGGACCTGATTCCGGAGGACACAAACGTAGTTGCGCTGACAAACAACGGCTACATCAAGAGGACAAGCTCATCGGAGTACGCGGTTCAAAAGCGGGGCGGCAGAGGCATAAGCGGCATGAAGCAGCGCGAGGAGGACTACGTGTCCGAGATGCTGGTGTGCTCCACCCACGACAACATACTCTTTGTCACCAACAAGGGCATTATGTATAAACTCAAGTGCTTTGAGCTTGCCGAGGGTTCAAAGGCGTCAAGGGGTTCAAACATAGTAAACATACTCCCCCTCACGCCCGGCGAGGACAAGATAGCGGCCATGCTCACCTGCCCCGACTTTGACTGCGACAAGTACGTCACCATGGTCACCAAAAACGGCAAGATAAAGAGAACGCATATTTCAAAGTACCAAAACGTAAGAAAGAGCGGACTGATTGCCATAGGTCTTGACGAAGGGGACGAAATCAGGGGCGCAATGATGACAGACGGCAGCAGCAAGCTTGTCGTCGCCACCAAAAACGGAATGGTCATATGCTTTGAGGAAAGCAGCCTTAGAGCCATGTCCCGCTCCGCGCACGGCGTAAAGGCAATAAAGCTCCGCGGCGACGATGAGGTTGTGTCACTTCAGACCATTCAGCCGGACGCCATGCTCCTTACCGTCACCGACAAGGGCTACGGCAGGCGCGTTGAGTTTGACAACTACAGGCTCCAGAACAGAGGCGGATACGGCATACTCAACTACAAGGTAAACGAGCAAAAGGGCAAGGTCTGCGGCATACGCACCGTCAGGGACGACGAGGATGTAATACTCATCTCGAACGACGGAGTTATAATAAGGGTTCGCGCAAGCGACATAAGCGTGATGAGCAGGTATTCCGGCGGAGTTACCATCATGAAGACCAAGAACGCACCCGACAGACTTGTAGCGGCGTTCACCACCGCCGAGCATGACGACGATGCGCAGATTGAAGAAGTCGAGACGCTTTCGGATGAGGAGCTTGCAAACCTCGCCGAGGAGGAAAAGGCAGCCGAGGCTCAGGAGGAGCTTGAAGCCGCAGACGTGTCCGACGACGAGCCGAATGACGAGCCGGAGGATGAAGGCGACTCGGAGGAGTAACGAAGGGTTTTTGAGGGCTGCAGCATGCGTACACCACGAAAAACGCTTAGGAGCACCGGCAGGATATGCATACGCATTCCTCCTTTCAGCCTGTGAAACAATCAAAAACATAAGACGGCAGTGTATTTTTTAATACACGCCGTCATTTTTTATGCCGTTATATCTTTTTGTTTATTATGTCCTTGAGTTTTTGCAGAAGCTCGCGCCACTTCTTTGGCAGCTTGTCGCCCTCCTTGTAGTACAGGCGAGGGACGTTGACTCCGGCGTCGTTTTTGCCGCTCTTTGAGTACAGGTACAGAGTAAAGCCCTCGTACATCCCCGTGTCGTAGGTTGTAGTCTCGACGGGCGCAGTTGCCGCACCCAAGATAGCTCCCACATCGCCCGCAATAGCATGCCCTATGTACGCGCGGGAGAACACTCCCCTTGCGCGGGTGGTGGTTTGCGTGATGGTTTTGCCCGTGCCGTAAATTGAATAGGATGCGAGGTCGTCGTACGGTATGACATGCCCTAACATCCAGATGACGCGGTTGTCGTCGCTGAACATGATGTTTTTTCCGGGTGCATCGCTTAAAAAACTGCGAAATATCTGGCAGCTCTCAAAAAGCTTTGCGTTTTCAAAGTCCTTTTTTGCCTTTTCAAGCTTTTCGGGGTCGCATCTTTTCCTGCGCAGCAGCCTGTTAAGACGTCTTTGCGCCTTTTCTATCCCTTTTTTAAAGCTGTAGTTGTCGTACTTGCCCATTTTTATCCCCCATTCGGCGATTCGCGCTAAGTTATGTATCAAGTATAACAGAGCGCAGGGCGAATGTAAACACATATTGGCGCTTTAGTACAATTTTATGGACGATTATAAGATGCGGGAGGCGGCAAAGGTCGGGGGCGGCACACATAGAAAAGAAACGGCACGAAACCGTGCCGCTTCCTTTATAAACATAACTTTTCGGAGTTATATGTGGTTTGTCAGGGTGCTTACTCAAGCTCGAACGCGCCGGTGTAGAGCTGGTAGTACTGACCCTTCTGGGCCAAAAGCTCCTCGTGGCTTCCGCGCTCGATGATTCTTCCGTGATCCAAAACAATTATAACATCTGAGTTCTTGACGGTTGAAAGTCTGTGCGCTATTACGAACACCGTTCTTCCCACCATCAATGCGTCCATTCCGCGCTGAACTATAGCCTCGGTTCTTGTGTCTATGGAGCTTGTCGCCTCGTCAAGTATCATGACCGGCGGGTCCGCAACCGCAACACGCGCGATTGAAAGGAGCTGGCGCTGACCCTGAGACAGGTTGGAGCCGTTTTGGGTGAGCATGGTGTTATAGCCGTCCGGCAGTCTTTCTATGAAGTCGTCCGCGCCTGCAAGCTGAGCCGCAGCCATGCACTCTTCGTCCGTCGCATCAAGCCTGCCGTAGCGGATGTTGTCCATAACCGTTCCGGTAAAGAGGTTTGTATCCTGCAAAACGATTCCTAAGGAGTGGCGCAGGTCGTCCTTTTTGATCTTGTTGATGTTTATGCCGTCGTAGCGGATCTTTCCGTCTGCGATGTCGTAGAAACGGTTGATGAGGTTCGTTATGGTGGTCTTGCCCGCACCCGTAGCTCCTACAAATGCAACCTTCTGTCCCGGCTTAGCGTAAAGGGTGATGTTGTGCAAAACGGGCTTGTTCTTTTCATACTCGAAGTCCACGTCAAACATTCTCACGTCGCCCTGCAGCGGAACATACGTAACCGTTCCGTCAGCCGAGTGGGGATGCTTCCACGCCCACTGGTTTGTCCTCTCCTCGCACTCGGTCAGGTTTCCTTCGTGGTCGTATTTTGCGTTTACAAGGGTTACATAGCCGTCGTCAACTTCGTGCTTTTCATCCATCAGCTCAAATATTCTTTCAGCACCCGCAATACCCATAACAACGGGGTTTATCTGGTGCGAAACCTGGTTGATGCTTCCGGTGAACTGCTTGGTTATGTTCAAGAACGGAACTACTATGCTTATAGACATTGCCGCGCCCGCTATGCTGAGGTTGGGAGCGTTGTTGATTAGGAGCAGTCCGCCCAAAATCGCAACTACAACGTAAAGGATGTTTCCTATGTTGTAAAGGAGGGGTCCTAAGGTGTTGGCGTACTTGTTTGCGCGGTTGGAGTCCTCAAAGAGCGCATTGTTGAGCTTGTCGAAGTCCGCCTGCGCCCTTTCCTCGTGGCAGAACACCTTTACGACTTTCTGTCCGTTCATTATCTCCTCGGCAAAGCCCTCGACTTTACCCAAGGATGTCTGCTGTCTGAAGAAGAATCTCGCCGAGCCGCCGCCTATCTTCTTGATGAACACCGTCATGAGTATTACGCCGATTATAACTATAGCTGCCAGCGGCACGCTGAAGTAAATCATGATTACAAAGAGCGTCACAACCATAACCGCAGACATGAGTATCTGAGGGACACTTTGCGATATCATCTGGCGGAGGGTGTCTATATCGTTTGTGTAGTGGCTCATGATGTCGCCGTGGTCGTTTGTGTCAAAGTACTTTATCGGGAGCTTTTGCATGTTTGAGAACATCTGCTCTCTGAGCTTTGCAAGCGTTCCCTGTGTGATGACAGCCATCATCTGCGAGAAAGCAAAGTCCGCAATCAGCGATATCACGTAAAATCCCGCAAGCAGCGCAACTGCGCCGATTATCCTCGGCGAAACGTCCGCCCATGCGCCGTTAGCCTCTTCTATCATCTCGATGATGTTCTGCATGAATATCGAGGGGATACTTCTCACTACCGCGTTAAATATTATCAGCACGAAGGACAGAGGGAGCAGCACGGGATAGTAGCGGAACATCTGCCTGTAGAGCCTGAGCAAAAGGCCGAGCTTTGATTTAGTTTGCTGCATTTTCACCCGCCACCTTTCTGTCAGATTCTGCTTTGTTCTGAGAAATGTAGATTTCTCTGTAGATGTCGTTGGTTTTAAGCAGCTCTTCGTGAGTTCCGAATGCCGCAATCTTTCCCGCATCCATTACTATAATCCTGTCCGCGTCCTCTACGGAGGCGGTTCTTTGAGCTATGATTATCTTTGTGGTGTCGGGGATGTATGTGCGCATGGCGGCTCTTATCTTGGCGTCGGTCTTGGTGTCAACCGCGCTTGTGGAGTCGTCTAAGATGAGTATCTTGGGGTTCTTTAAGAGCGCTCTTGCTATGCAGAGCCTCTGCTTCTGTCCGCCGGACACGTTTGCCCCGCCCTGCTCGATGTATGTGTCGTACTTCTTGGGGAAGGTCTCGACAAACTCATCTGCGCATGCGAGCTTGCACGCGTGAATTATCTCTTCGTCCGTCGCGTTTTCATTTCCCCAGCGCAGGTTTTCCTTTATCGTTCCGGAGAACAAAAGGTTTTTCTGCAAAACAACCGCGACGTTGTTGCGGAGCGTTTCGAGGTCGTACTTTCTTACGTCCACGCCGCCGACTAAAACTTCTCCCTCCGTCACGTCGTAAAGCCTTGAAATAAGCTGTATGAGCGACGACTTCGAGGAACCGGTTCCGCCTATTATTCCTATGGTTTCGCCCGATTTTATGTGCAGGTCTATGTCCTCAAGCGCAAACTTCTTCGCTTTCTTTGAGTACTTGAAGCTGACGTGGTTGAAGTCTATGGAGCCGTCCTTTATGTCATATATCGGGTTCTCGGGGTTGGTAAGAGTGGTCTGCTCGGTCAAAACCTCGCACACACGCTTTGCCGACTCGTCCGCCATGGTTATCATGACGAATATCATCGAGAGCATCATAAGGCTTGAGAGCATCATGAAGCTGTAGGTCAAAAGCGCCGAGATCTGTCCTACGTCTAAGGCCATGCGGTTTGTGGTGATTATCAGGTATGAGCCGAAGGTGAGGGTGAACACCATTACAGCGTAAAGGCAGAACTGCATGAGCGGGCCGTTTAAAGCCACTATTCTCTCCGCAACGGTGAAGTCGCGGCATACGTCCTGAGCCGCAGCGTCGAACTTCTTTTGCTCGTAGTCCTCACGCACAAAGCTCTTTACAACTCTTATGCCCTTGACGTTCTCCTGAATGGAGTTGTTTAAGGTGTCGTACTTTTTGAAAACTCTTCTGAAGCGGGGCATTGCAAGCTTTGATACCACGTACAGTCCCACGCCTAAAATCGGCACTACAAAGACAAATATCCATGCCATCTTTCCGCCCATCACAAACGCCATTATAAAGGAGAAAATCAGCATGAGCGGGGAACGTATGGCGGTTCTTATTATCATCATGTACGCCATCTGGATGTTTGAAATGTCGGTTGTAAGCCTCGTCACCAAAGACGATGTGGAGAATTTGTCGATGTTCTCAAACGAAAATGCCTGAATCCTTTCAAAGACGTCGTGCCGCAGGTTTTTTGCAAGTCCGCAGGATGCGTCCGAGCATGTAAACGCTGCTAAAGTTCCGAACAGCAGCGACAAAAGCGCCATCACGGCAAGAAGCACGCCTGAGCGGAGTATGTATCCCATCTCGGCGTCGCCTGCTTGTATGGTGTTTACAAGGTCTGCAATGATAAAGGGAATAATGCAGTCCAAAACCACTTCAAAGATTACGAATATCGGCGTAATGAGCGCGGGTTTTTTGTATTCGCGGACGCTCTTAGCCAATGTCTTGAGCATACTTACACTATCCTTTCATATTTAATTAACTACTTAACTTACTCGTATATTTTACAACGATCCACCCGCAATGTCAAGGAAAAAATTCTTCTAAATTACCCTCGATATTTAGCTAAGATGTAGATTTCACGCTTGTATTTTCCCCGCGAATGTGACATAATAGGCGTTGCAGGCACAGACGCCTGACCATATAAAAAAGGAGGAATCACATGAGACGCGAAAACAACCCGCAAGGCAGGAATAATCCGGACGTCATGAACGGCCCGAACGGCGGAAACGACAGCGAAAACGTCGAAAACGTCGAAAACGGCGAAATCGGCATAGCTAAAAAGCTCGCGGCGGCGCTTAAAAACCGCGAATCGCCCGTGAGCATCGCAAAAATGCTGCTCGGCGAAAAGCCGGTGCGTTACTTCATATCCTCCGTTATCGCCTTCATAGTCGATTATGCGGTGCTGCTCGCCCTTGAATATGCGCTCTCGGGTGTTCCGGCAGCCATGGAAATCGCGGCGGTCGCGGCTTTTTTGTGCAGCTCTCAGCTAAACTTTCACATAAACCGCCTGTGGGTCTTTCGCTCGACAAAGGGCGCGCTTGCGCAGATGGGCGGGTACTACGGACTTGCGGCGTTCAGCTTTGTGATAAAGACCTTTGTCATACTTGAAATACTCGTGCGGCTGCTTCACATACCCACATGGATATCAAAGCCCATCGCCGAGGCTGTGATGTTCGTCTTTAACTATTTCGTGCAAAAAAAGCTGATCTTTCGCATACGTCGGGGAAAAAATACTTCCCGAAACAGCGGCACGGATATTACGGACGAGAATATAAAGAAGTAAATATACGCAGAGTATTCAGTATGCGGATACTCGGGCGCAAATTTTAGCGCAAAGCTTTCCGTGTGATTGACATATTAAAGAAGATAAATTATTATTGTATTGATATAAACCTGATTTAAAGGGAGATGTTTTTATGAAAACTACGCTTTTGGTATTGGCTGCCGGACTCGGCTCGCGCTTCGGCGGGGATAAGCAGATATCCCACGTAGGACCGCAGGGCGAGATATTGATGGAGTACTCCATTC
>DDJI01000108.1:0-15877 GCA_002338885.1 Ruminococcus sp. UBA1828
GCCTTCTGGATGAAGAAGGTAGCAGGACGAGCGTGAAGACCTACCTGATTCTTAACAACAACATCTTTTACGAACATACTGATAACTCTCCATTTCAAAATACTAACAAATCGTTTTACTCCGAATTTGTGAACGCATTAATAGTATACAAATTAAGTTTCGCTAAGTCAACGCAGAAATTCCACTTCAAATCGGTTTTCGGGCATTTTCTGCTTTATGCCGACAAGCGGGGCAATCAAAAAAGCTGAAATTGTGGAGTTTGACCAATTATTTATAGCGTTTAAAAGCAACATACACAAATGAAATCCGGCTAATCGTCAAAGATGTGCGGGTGCTCATCGTATATTGCGGATATTTCGGACAGGTTTGCTTTGTCCACAAGGTCAAGCTTTGCGTTCTTTAAAAGCTCCGGACGCTTTTTATAGGTCTGCTCAAGCTTTTTGTAGCGCCTCCACTTCATTATGTTTTCTCTGTGCCCCGATATGAGCACCTGCGGCACCGCCATGCCCTGCCAAACCTCCGGACGGGTGTACTGCGGGTACTCCAGAAGCCCGTCGAAGTGGCTCTCGTCCTCGTGCGACTGCGAATGTCCGAGCGTTCCGTCAAGCATTCTGACTATCCCGTCCACCAGCACCACCGCGGGAAGCTCCCCGCCGGTCAGCACGAAGTCGCCTAAGGATATCTCCTCGTCAACTATCTTGTCCAAAACTCTTTGGTCTACTCCCTCGTAGTGGCCGCAGAGTATGAAAAGGTCGTCTAAGCGGGACAGCTCAAGGCATTTTGCCTGAGTCAGCGTCCTGCCCTGCGGCGACATGTACACGACATGCGGCTTGCGGTCGCCCGCAACGGCTTTGTAGCACTGCCATATCGGCTCCGCCATCATAAGCATGCCCTGCCGCTCGCTGTACGGCGTGTCGTCAACACGCTTGTGCTTGTCAAAGGCGTAGTCGCGTATCTGGTGGCATTTAAGGGTGAAAACGCCCGCCTCACGCGCCCTGCCGACTATGCTTGCCGAGAGCCATGTCTCGCAAAGCTCCGGAAAAAGCGTTGCTATGTCTATTCTCATCAGTCAAACAACCCTTCCATAGGATGTATCGTCATAACGCCCGCCTCGATGTCAACATGCAAAACCACCGACGGTATCGCGGGGATGTAATACTTCTTTCCGCACTCGGAGCAAATCTCGTAGACGTCGTTTGCACCCGTGTTGAAAACATCTCCGACAACGCCTATTTTCCCGCCGCTTTCGTCCCTGACCTCTATTCCCAAAAGGTCTGCGACAAAGTACGTGCCCTCGGGCAAGGGTATGTCTGCGCGATCGACACAGAGTATCCTGTCTTTTAAGAGCTTTGCCGCCTCGATCGTGTCCACGCCCTCTATCTTTGCTATGACCATGTTCCCCGCTTCCCTTGAACGCACTATGTTATATTTTATGCTGCCGTCGGCGGAAAAGAGCCTTTTAAATTTGCAAAAGTCTGCGGGGGTGTCGCTCCACGGCTGAATCCTGACTTCACCTTTCAGCCCGTGGGTGGTGACTATCTTCCCCGTCTCAAGGTATTTGTGCATCTGTGGCATCTGTGTCCTCCGTTTTGTGCCGGTATTTGTGCCGGACGCATTGCAAAAAACAGCTCAGATAATACCGAGCTGTTCAGGGTTTGCGCTGTTTCCGATGCCGATTAAGATTATTCTATCTCTACGGCAGCTTTTTCATTGTTTCTCGCAGCAGCCGCGCGCATGAGGGTGCGTATAGCCTTTGCTATTCTTCCCTGCCTGCCTATTACCTTGCCCATGTCGTCAGCGGCAACGTGAAGATGATACACAATCACGCCCTCTTCGTTGGGTTCGTCGGCACTTATCTGTATCGCGTCCTTGTCGTCAACAAGCTCTGCCACGATTGATCTCAAAAGTTCTATCATCGGTTCTCCTTAGTTATTGTGTCCCTATGTCCCCAAAATGTGCTTCGCCGCCTCACATGCGTGCCGGCGGCAATCCGCAAAGCCAGGGGACGCCGTCACCTCGCGGAATATGCATGAGTGTTTGCCTGCTTTGCGTTAAATCAGATAACGCCGTTCTTCTTGAAGATCGCCTTTACCGTGTCGGTCGGCTGAGCGCCGGTGGCTATCCACTTCTTTGCCTTCTCAGCGTCTACCTTCAAAACCGAAGGCTCCGCAGAGGGGTCATAGTATCCGATCTCCTCGATGAAACGTCCGTCTCTGGGGTATCTGGAATCAGCTACGACTATTCTGTAGAAGGGATCCTTCTTAGCGCCTATTCTTCTGAGTCTTATCTTTACTGCCATGTATTTTCACCTCCGAAAGTGTAATGATTGTATTATTAACCTTGCACACGGCACGCACGGCCTTTCCGCCGCACCGCGCGCTTAAAGGGTTAATGCCTTTTACTTTTTTTGATGCATCGCCGCTTTGACGCCTCTCCGCTGTCTAGCTGCGCCGCCGCTTTGACGCCTCTCCGCTGTCCCGCTTCGCCGCCGCATGTATACATGCCCGCGCCGCTCATGCCGCTCACGCCGCTCACGCCGCACCGCCGCACTTCACGCCGCACCGCCGCACTTCACGCCGCACCGGCACTTACATGCCGCCGCCCATGCCCTGCATGAACTCCGGCGGGAGCTTCGGCATCCTCTTTTTCTTGCCCTTGCCGTTTTTGCCCGAGCCGGTCAGACCCATCTTCTTCATCATGTCCTTCATCTGCTCGTACTGCTTTATGAGCCTGTTTACGTCCTCCACCCTTGTGCCGCTTCCCGCAGCTATCCTGCGCTTGCGCTTGGGGTCTATTATGGAGGGCTTGGCACGCTCCGCCGGCGTCATGGACAGTATTATAGCCTCCGTCCTGGGAAGCTGACGCTCGTCTATGTCGTCATCGCTTATCTTGTTTGCGCCCGGTATCATCTTTATCAGCGAGCGGATTGAACCCATCTTCTTTATCTGGCGCATCTGCTCGAGAAGGTCGTTAAAGTCAAATCCGCCTTCCTTGAGCTTGTCGGCAAGCTTTTGCGCGTCACGCTCGTCTATGGCTGTCTGGGCCTTTTCAATCAGGGATAAAACGTCTCCCATGCCCAAAATCCTCGACGCCATCCTCTCGGGGTGGAAAGGCTCCAGGTCGTCGAGCTTTTCGCCCGTTCCGACAAACTTTATCGGCTTTCCGGTCGCCGCAAGCACCGAAAGCGCCGCGCCGCCCCTCGTGTCCGAGTCGAGCTTGGTCAAAAGCACGCTGTCTATGTGCAAGGCCTCGTCAAAGCTCTTTGCAACGTTTACAGCCTCCTGACCGGTCATGGCGTCCACAACGAGTATAATCTCGCTCGGCTGCGCGATTTCCTTTATGTCTTTAAGCTCGTTCATCAGCTCTTCATCTATCTGCAAGCGTCCCGCGGTGTCTATAAACACCATGTCGTTGCCGTAGTCCTTAGCGTGCGCAAGCGCAGCCTTGACTATCTTTCTCGGGTCGGTCTGACCCATCTCGAAAACAGGCACGCCTGCCTTCTCGCCTACAATTTTAAGCTGCTCTATTGCCGCAGGACGGTATATGTCGCACGCCACCAAAAGCGGGCGCTTGTCCTGGGCTTTAAAGTACTTTGCAAGCTTCGCCGCATGCGTGGTTTTACCTGAGCCTTGAAGTCCGCACATCATCACCACGCAGGGCGGCTTTGGCGGAAAGTTTATCTTGCAGTTGGATTCGCCCATGAGCTTTATCAGCTCTTCGTGAACTATCTTTATTATCTGCTGTGCGGGGGTGAGGCTCTCCAAAACATCCGAGCCTACGCACCGCTCCGACACCTTGGCAACAAAGTCCTTTACAACCTTGTAGCTCACGTCCGCCTCCAAAAGCGCCATTCGGATTTCCTTCATCGACGCCTTGACATCTGCCTCCGTGAGCCGTCCGTGCGATTTAAGGCGCTTAAAAACGCCGCTGAGCTTTTCGCTCAATCCCTCAAACGCCATTGCGGTCCCTTTCCTCTATCTCGTTTTTTATCTTTTCAAGCTTTCCTATTACGCTTTTTGACGTCGTATACGTCTTGCAGTCGTTTATTATTTCGTCGCATGCGCTCTGTATCCTGCTCAAAAGGAGGTTGTAGTCCTCTATTATCTTTGAAAGACCTATTTTGTCGTCAAGCTCGATGAGCGCCTGCTCGCCGCGCTTTATGCTGTCCCGCACACCCTGGCGGGATATGCCCACGTTTGCGGCTATTTCCGAAAGAGAGAGGTCTTCATTGCAGTAAAAGTCAAGCATCTCGCGCTGTTTGTCGGTCAGCATCCCGCCGTATATGTCGAGCAGCAGGGAAAATTTAAGATCCTTAGCCACTATGTCGCCCCTCCTTCTTTCTTCACATCTAAATATCGTGTTTAATGTAAAGTCTAAAAACTTTACAGGAGATATTATAATATATCTTTTACCGTTTGTCAATAGCGCCGATACATTTTCCATCGAAAAAGATTGAAAGCGGGAAAAGACGGGCGGATGTGAGGGCGTGGCACGGGATGAACGCTTTGGCGCATGCGGGAGGCAAGCTCGGAGAGCATGCGCCCGCCGGCAGTTTGTTTTAGGCAGCGTGCGGTAAAGCCCCAAAAAACCGCCGGAGCATGACGGGAAATCCCGCCGTGCTCCGGTTTTTTTAACTATTTGTCTTTGTCGCCCGTCTGAGTCGAAATCGCTATGTGAAGCTCTTCAAGCTGCTTGGGGTCTACCTCCGCAGGGCAGTTTGACATAAGCTCGCTTGCGTTTTGAACCTTCGGGAAGGCGAGCACGTCTCTTAAGCTGTCCGCTCCGCAAAGAAGCATTGCAAGCCTGTCAAGACCCAGTCCGAATCCGCCGTGCGGCGGCGCTCCGTACTTGTACGCCTCCACCAAGAACCCGAACTTCGCCTCTATTTCCTCGTCCGTAAGTCCCAAAGAGCGGAACATGTGCTCCTGAAGCTCGCAGTCGGTTATTCTCATGGAGCCGGAGCAAAGCTCGATTCCGTTCATTACAAGGTCGTAGCACTTTGCACGGACGTTTGCGGGGTCGGTGTCCAAGTAGTCAAGGCACTCGTCGAGAGGCATTGTGAAGGGGTGATGCATCGCATCCCAGCCGCCCGTCTCCTCGTTGTATTCAAAGAACGGGAACTCCACTATCCACAAAAGAATGTACTTGTCCTGAGGGATTATGTCCATCTTCTTTGCGGTGATGAGCCTGAGCGCACCCAGCGTGGGAAGCGTCACCTTGTCCTTGTCCGCAACTATAAGCGCCACATCCCCGCGGTGCATGTTCAGCCGATTGATTATCGCGTCAAGCTCTCCGTCCCGCAAAAACTTTGCAAATGAACAGCCGGGGGTTTCGTCCACCCATCTTATATACGCAAGTCCCTTTGCGCCTATTCCCTTTGCATGCTCGGTGAGCTTGTCTATTTCCTTTCTCGTGTACACGCCGGCGCCGTTTTCAACGACTATCGCCCTGACCGAGCCGCCCGCCTCAAGCGCAGACTTAAACACGGCAAAATCAACGCCGCCTACCGTCTCGCTTATGTTTTGTATCTCCATGCCGAAGCGGGTGTCCGGCTTGTCCGAGCCGAAACGGTTCATGGCGTCCGCATATGTGAGCCTCGGGAGCGGGAGGGCAATGTCAATATCCAAAACGTCCTTGAATATCTTTTTCATAAGCCCTTCGCCTATTTGAAGTATGTCCTCGACGTCAACAAAGGACATCTCCATGTCTATCTGCGTAAACTCCGGCTGCCTGTCCGCCCTCAAATCCTCGTCTCTGAAACAGCGCGCAAGCTGTATGTAGCGGTCGTATCCCGCAACCATGAGAAGCTGCTTGTATATCTGAGGCGACTGCGGCAGTGCGTAAAACTTTCCGTCGTGTATTCTCGACGGCACGAGGTAGTCACGCGCGCCCTCCGGAGTGGAGCGTATCATCATCGGGGTTTCTATCTCGATAAAGCCGTTGTCGTAAAAGTACTCCCTTGCAGAGCGGGCTATCTTGTGGCGGGCTATGAGGTTTTGCGTGAGCTTTTGGGTCCTGAGGTCTAAGTAGCGGTACTTCAGTTTCAGCTCGTCGTTTACCTTTTCAGAGTTGGTTATCTCAAACGGCGTTGTCTGCGCCTTTGAAAGCACCTTCAGCTCCGACACCCTTATCTCAACCGTTCCGGTTCTTATGTCGGGGTTGATGCTCTCCCTTTTCGCCACCGTTCCCCTTGCCATGAGCACAAACTCGTTTCTTACGGTCTGCGCCTTTTCAAAGACAGCCCTGTCCGTGTCGTCCCCGAAAGCAAGCTGAACTATTCCCGTCCTGTCCCTGAGGTCTATAAAAATGAGGTTTCCCAAGTTTCTTACCTTCTGAGCAAATCCGCAAACCACCACCTCACAGGGCGTGAGCGGTATCTCCGCGCAGTAATGCGTGCGCCTCATTCCATCCATTCTGTCCATATGCGTCTCCTTGATACATTTAATATATTATACGTTGTCGCCGTGGTCTTCCGCTTGGGCTTTTTCCTCGCACACAAGCTTTGACAGCTCCGCCTCAAGGGCGCCCATGCTCACCGGCGTTTCGTTTCCCGTGCGCATGTTTTTAAGCTTGCATACGCCCGAGCTTATCTCGTCCTCGCCCAAGACCACCACAAACATGGCCCCCGTCTTGTTTGCATAGCGCATCTGGGCTTTTAAGCCCCTGCCTATGATGTCAAACTCCGCGCTGTGTCCCGCCGCCTTCAGGCTTTGGCATATGACGGACGCCTTCGCCTGAGCGTCCGCGCCCATAGGTGCGATGTACAGCTCCGGCACAGGACTGCTCTCAAATTTGCATCCGCTGCTCTCCATGGCGAGTATCAGCCTCTCAAGACCCATGCCGAAACCGAGCGCAGCCGTAGGCTGTCCGCCAAGCTCGCTCACAAGCCCGTCATACCTTCCGCCGCCGCATATGGTTCCCTGCGCGCCTATGTCGTTTGAGATAAATTCAAACACCGTCTTTGTGTAGTAGTCAAGACCCCTTACTATCCTCGGGTTGATTTCATAGCTTATGCCGTAGCTTTCAAGCGCAGCCTTGAGCGTCTCAAAGTGCTCTGAGCAGTCGTGACACAAATAGTCGAGTATCACCGGCGCGCCCTTTGCAATTTCCGAGCACACCTCCGACTTGCAGTCGAGTATCCTCATCGGGTTCTTTTCAAGCCTTTCGCGGCATGTCGGGCAAAGCTCGTCCACCCTTGCGCTAAAGTACTCCCTCAGCGCCGCATAGTACGACTTTCTGCACTCCGCACAGCCTATGGAGTTGATGTTTAAGACGGTTTCGGTGATGCCGCAGCTTTCAAGCATCGTCTTTGCCAAGGATATGACCTCCGCATCCGCATACGCGCCCGCAGCTCCGAACATCTCCACGCCGAACTGGTGAAACTCTCTGAGCCTTCCCGCCTGCGGCTTTTCGTGGCGGAAAAACGATGCGATGTAGTATACCCTCTGCGGGAATCCGTCGTTCATGGCTCCGTTTTCAAGCATTGCGCGCACAACGCCTGCCGTTCCCTCCGGACGAAGAGTGTAGCTTTGGTCGCCCTTTGAAGATACGGTGTACATCTCTTTTGTCACAACGTCCGATGTGTCGCCGACAGAGCGCACGTAAAGCCCCGTCTCCTCAAACATCGGCGTGCGAATCTCCCTGTATCCGTACCGCTCCGCCGCCGCCCTTGCAGCCTTTTCGACGGTGTGCCACTTGTTCACGCCGCTCGGCATGATGTCCTGCGTGCCTTTAGGCCTTTGTACAATTGCTGACATTGTATCCCTCCGTATAATAAAAGTTTTCTCATATTAGACAATAAAAAAATAACGCCTGACGCCCCGTGTAAGGGACGACAAACGCCATGGCCGCCGTGGTACCACCCTTGTTCACCGCGCGGGAAATCATGCCCGCCGCAGTCTTGTTGCCCTTTAACGCCGAGCATGCGCCGCGGTTTTAGCCGCGAAGCTCCGAGGTGTCATTCGCTTTGCCCCGACGCAGGCGCTCTCACCACAGCGTCAAAAGCATCTGCCTTTGCCCCTGCGCCACTCTCTTTGCCGCCGAAAACAAAACTACTCTTCTCTTCATCGCTTTTAAAAACTGCTTTATTTAAAGCTGAGTTCAGCTGTTGTGTTCTTCGGCGCGCACACATCTGCACATATACACAAATGTGCGCGCACCGACCCCGCTGTGTCAAAGGCACACGCCGTACGCATGCGCCTTTGTGCCTTGCCGCACAGAAAACTGTGCGGCCTGTGTCGTGCCCCTGTGCATAACACGTGTGCCTGTAAGCTTGCGCTTTACGCGCTGCGCCGTCACACACGTGCCTCGGGCAGAAATGCCCTGGTAATATTCTCTAATCTGCTGAGTTTACAAGCTTAAAAGCTTGAAAAGCTTACAAGCTTAAAATCTTGAAAGCTTGAAATGAAAACCTTGAAAAGCCCGTAAACCCGTGTTTTTGCCACACAACGCGCCCTGTACGTGCTTTTTCACACACCGCGCCCGCCATGTGCCCTTTTGCCACACGCCGCGCCCGCTATGTGCCCTTTTGCCACACGCCATGCCTTTTTCACACGCCGTGCCCCTTTTTGCCGCCTTGGTGGCCTTTAAGATTTGCGCTTTGCGCTTTGCGCACCCGCGCGTTCAGCGCATGTACTGTATCCAATCGAGGTCGCCCCTCGCAAGCGCCATTACAAGCGCCTCCGCCGTGGCAATGTTGGTGGCAACGGGCAGATTGTACACGTCGCACAGCCTTAAAACATCCCTCTCGTCCGGATCACTGTTCTTTCTGTGCAGGGGGTCTCTGAAAAATATAAGCATGTCTATTTCGCTGCACGAGATCATCGAGCTGATCTGCTGGCAGCCGCCTTGCGAGCCTGTTAAGTATGTTTTGATGTTCAGTCCTGTAGCTTCCGAAACCTGCTTGCCGGTAGAACCGGTCGCGCAAAGATTGTGTTTGGAAAGTATGCCGCTGTATGCAATGCAGAACTGTATCATCAGCTCCTTCTTTGAATCGTGCGCGATAAGCGCTATGTTCATCAGGCCCATCCCCCTTTATTGCATATAATTTAAAAAATCGGATAGGGCGAAGAGCTCTCCGCCATATCTCGCATATATAATCATAGCACAAAAAAATCATATTGTCAAAGGAAAGAATGCGGTAATTGTGTACAAACCTTTTAATAAAATTCAGTCAAATGTCACTATACTCCTCGCTCTTCCGCCCCCTAAATCCTCTACGGACGATTCGTATCCGTAATATGCCTCGATAATTTTCCTCACAGTATATTTTGCGTATTCTCCGTTTTCAATCACGACCGCAAAGGCGATTTCCGGATCGTCCGCCGGATAAAATCCCACGACGGTTGAGTTTTGGGTTGCCTTGTTGCTCGCCTGGGGCGTGCCGGTCTTTATCGCGGCTTTTTCCGGCAGTGCATCCATGGAAAACTGCGCCTCAAACGCCGCCTGCTCGTTTGTCACGTAGTACGTGTCGGAGGGGGTGTTCTCTGCGGCGAGTATCATGCCGTCTATCACCGGCTTGAACACGCTGTCGTAGTCTGCGTCTATGGTGTTTGCAACCGCCGGCTCGGTCTTTTTAATCTGCTCGGTCATGTTGTAGTCCCATACGGAATCGACAAGATAGGGCTGCATCCTGACTCCGCCGTTTGCAATCGTCGCGGCAAGAACGCACATCTGTAAAGGTGTCACGCCTACCTCCGACTGTCCTATTGCCGCCTGCAGAAGCTGTCCTACCGTCCAGTCAAGCCCAAGCTCCGCAAACGTCTCGGGGCAGGCAAGGTATCCCTCTTCCGAGCCGATTTCTATTTCCAAATCCACGCCCAGTCCGAGCGCCTGCTGATACTCCACAAGCTTGTCAAGCCCGAGCTTTTGCACAACCTGATAGAAGAAGATGTTGCAGCTCTTTTCTATAGCCTCTGTGACGCTTATGCTGCCGTGGGAGCCTGTGCAGTTCACCACGATGTCCAAAAACGTGTAGTGGCGGTTGCATGTGAACTCGTCCTGCGGGAATATCACACCCTCACTGAGCGCCGCTATCGCCGTGACGGTTTTCATCACGGAGCCGGGGCGGTAAAGTCCGTCCGTCGCCCTGTTGTAAAGGGGAGAATCCTCGGCGTTTAAAACCGCGGAATAGTCGCTGATCAGGTCGTTGACGTCGTATCCCGGGGCGGACGCCATCGCCAAAATCGCGCCCGTCTTGACTTCCATCACCACCGCCGCACCGGCGTTGCAGTCTGAAAAGTCGAGCTGCTGATGCGTTTGCGAGTCCGTTTTGGTGAGCACGCCCTCCCGCAGGCAGCTTATGTGATCCTCAAGTATCTGCTGCAGCTTTGCCTGCAAATCGGAGTCTATGGTGAGCATGACGGTGTTTCCGGGCTGCTCGGCGGTGACGACTTCCTCCGTCACGGTGCCGTCGTCCAAGACGGTTATCCTCTTTTCGCCGCTCTCGCCCCGCAGGACGCTCTCCATAGCCTTTTCTATGCCGCTTTTTCCTATGGTGTCGCTTATGGTGTAGCCGCTTTCTTTAAGCTGCTCGTACTCCTCCGCGTATATCGGTCCGACGTAGCCTATGCCGTGCGGGAAAACGTCGCCCTGAGCGTACACCCTGACGGCGTCCTCGGTTATGTCCGCTCCTGGCATGTCGGCTCTAAGCTCTTTTATTTTCGACGCTGTGGATATCGGAACGTCTTTTGCAAAGGTGTAGTCCGTCTTTGAAGAGAAGTCCGCAAGGAGCATCTGATATCTCACTCCCGCGATTATTCTCTGCTCGATTTGGGTGTAGCTTTGGCTTATGTCGTAGTCCTCCATGAGCTTGTCTATGCAGTTTTGCGCGGTGGCGTAGCTGTTGAGGCGGAGCCGCTCAATTATCCTCGATATGTCCGACTCTGACGCCTCGGGTAAAAACTCGTACGGCTCCTCGTGTGTAATCGGGGTTTCGTCTATCCACTCTATGCCGTCCTGCTGCAATATCCCTGCGATTTTGAGGATGACTTCGTTTTGCTCCGCGGTGTCGTCGGGGAAGAACGAGTGCTCTATTATAACGTTGTACGCCACTTCGTTTTCCACCATCGGCACGCCGTTTCGGTCAACTATCTCGCCTCTCGCCGCCGCAAGCGTCTGATACGCCGTAGTCGAGCTTTTTGAAAGCCCGAGATACATCTGCCCGTTTACTATTTGCAGCTTCATAAGGCGTATGCCGAAGAACACCGCAAACAAAACTATTATCGCCACGGCTATCGTGCCGCGTATAACTCCCGATAGCTTTTTCATGCAAACCTCCCGATAAAACTGCCGTGTTTGATGTCTGCCGTTATACCCTGTCGATTTTGTCGTCCTGTTCTTCTATTTCAAGCTGCCTTGTGCCGCGCGACAGCTTTTCTGTCAGCCATACTCCGCCGAAAATAAAGGGCGAGCCGACCATCGTCTTTATAAAGCTCGGCACAAGCCTTGTCGTGAGCACAAGCCCGTACCCCTCGTAGTCCCATATGCGGTAGTAAAAGAAGTACACAATATAGTAGTACGCCAAGCACACCGCCAGGGTAAGTATCTCGAAGTTTATGAGGTTTTTTCTGAAAAACTGCCGAAACATTGCGCATGCAAGCCCTAAGACTATGCAAAGATAAAAGCTCGAAAAGCCTATGAGCTGCCCCGACGCCATGTCAAGGAGTATCCCCGCGACAAACCCCGTCACCGAGGCGCTTATCTCGCCGGAAAACATTGCGATTGCGCATCCGAGCGGCAAAAGCATCAGCCCTTTTGAGCTGCCCGCCGCGCCGGACGTCGCCGCAGCATAAAAAGCAAAGCCCGCCAGAACGTATACGGCCCACTTCAGGGCGGTTCTCGCATGAGGCGGCAGGGGCTTTCTTTGACGCTTTGAGCGGCGGATCTCGCCTGCGGGCTTAAACGCGCTCCGGCTGCCGAAAAAGCCGCGGATCTTTGATTTTATGTTCGCCGCAAAGCCCTTTTTCTTCTTTCCCACGGCGCTACTGCTCATATCCGCTTCCCTTTCCGTCAAAGTCAACTATGACGTACACCGTTTTCAGCTCCGCGGCATCGCATGACGGCGTTACCTCGGCAATTCTCGACAGGCCGTTTGGCGCTATTTCGGTTTCGCCGATTTTGCCCACGACAAGACCTTTAGGCACAAGACCGGAGTATCCCGACGTTACTATGATGTCTCCTTCGCTCATTTCGCAGTCGAGCGGGACGTATATCATGCTCAAAATACCCTCTTCGGCAAGTTCAAAGCTGCCCTGGGTCACGCCGGTTTCTCCCGTCCTGACGCAGTACACGCCGATTGAAAGCTCGTTTGAGGTTATGGGCGTCACGCGGGAGTATGTATACTCCGCCTCCGTGATAAATCCCACAAGCCCGTCCTTGGTCACCACAGGGTCGTTTATGCTCACCCCGTCCTTTGTGCCCTTGTCTATAAAGAAGGAGCCGAAAATGTCGTTTGCCGTGCGTCCTATTACCGTGCACGGCTCGGAAAACTCTATGCCCGGGCTGGACTGCGCAAGCCCTACCATCTCTCTTAGGTGCTCGTTTTCCTGCTTCGTCTCAATGTAGTCCACCATCTGCGAGTTCAGCTCGTTTATCTCGTCCCGAAGGCGCTGGTTTTCCTCGTAGTAGTCGCCGGCGTTTATCAGCATGTCTATGCGCTCTCTGACCCACGAAGATATCGACTCCGACGCCCGCTGAATGGGCGAAAGTATCGCGCCGAGTCCGGAGCTTACGGCGGTGGAGGATGACAGCGCGGCATAAAGCATTATTCCTATCGAAAACGCCGCTATGCACAGGATTACTTTAAATTTTTTGCTCTTGAAAAAATCCTTCACGCTCGCTCCTCCTTTGACTTTTGTTTAGTGCCGGTTATAAAACAGTCCTCTTTAAAATTTGCGCTGCCGCAGATTAAAGAGTAAAAATTCCGCGCCGCAAGTACGGGCGCGGAAAAAATGTGTGGCTCAATAAGAGCTGTCGTTGCCGTTTAAAACGTCGTGAAGCTCTTCGATGTTCTCAAGCAGCTTTCCCGTTCCGTCTACCACGCAGTCCAAAGGATGCTCCGCGATGTAGACCGGTATGCCGGTTTCCTCGTGAATAAGCTTGTCAAGACCTCTTAAATATGCGCCTCCGCCGGCAAGCGTTATTCCAGAGTCGATTATGTCTGCCGACAGCTCGGGCGGCGTGCGCTCAAGCGTCACCTTTATCGCCTCTATTATGTGCGAAAGGGGTTCGGAAAGCGCCTCGCGTATCTCGTCTGAGGAAATGGTGATGTTTTCGGGCAGACCCGTGAGCAGGTTTCTTCCCTTAATCTCAAGCTCCTTGTCCTCGTCAGTAGGATACGCAGAGCCTATCTCTATCTTGATATATTCGGCGGTTCTCTCGCCTATTAAAAGGTTGTACTTTCTCTTGATGAAGTTGATTATGGACAGGTCAAACTCGTCGCCCGCGACGCGCACCGAGCGGCTTGTGACTATTCCGCAAAGGGAAATCACCGCCACCNNTGTCGGCTCCTCGACCGGCAAGCCTGCGCCTATAGCTGCCGCCATCGGCTCTTCTACTATCGACACTCTCTTGGCTCCCGCGCCCTCTGCCGCCTCCTTTACCGCACGCCGCTCGACTGCGGTGACTCCGGAGGGTATGCATATTATCACCCTTGCTTTGGAAAACGGGTTGCTGCCTATGGCCTTGCGTATAAACTCCTGAAGCATTGCGGTGGTCATGTCAAAGTCGGCTATGACTCCGTCCTTTAAGGGCCTTACCGCTCTTATCGAGCCGGGAGTGCGTCCTATGATGTTTTTTGCCTCCTGGCCTACGTATCTCACCGCGTCTGTCTTGGTGTCAACCGCGACAACCGACGGCTCGCGTATTATTATGCCCTTGCCCTTGAGGTAAACAAGCGTGTTTGCCGTTCCGAGGTCTATTCCTATGTCCTTTTTGAACACTTTAAGCATCCCCTTTTATAATAATAGTTATAATCAAAAAAAGTATATCACAAGTTTTCGCACAACACAAGCGCAAAACAGCACTTTTGAATGCGCTCTTCTTTCGGAAAATACATTATACAATATTGACAGATCAGCTTCAAGTATTTATAGTTGAATTTAAGAAAATTTTATTTACATTTAAGAAGTTGTTGAGTATAATGTACACATAATATCGTGCACTTTGCGAAGCGTCAAACCGTGTCGAACCGGCATAAAGAAAGGAGACAGCCATGACAGACATTTCAAACAACCCTCAAAAAATAAAGATAACCTGCGACTCAACCTGCGACCTCACCCCGCAGATGTATGAAAAGTACGACATAGAGGTTTTGCCCTTGGGAATAGTTGTCGGGGACGAGCTGAAGCGGGACAGCGTGGACATAAACCCGCCCGGAATTTTTGAGTACGTCTCAAAGACCGGAATGCTGCCTAGGACCTCCGCCGCCTCTGTCGCGGAGTACTGCGAGCTGTTTTCCAAGTTTACGTCACAGGGATACGCGGTTATACATATAAACATATCCGCCGAGTTTTCAAGCTGCCACGCAAACGCATGCATGGCTGCGACCCAAACGGACGGCGAGGTTTACGTAATAGACAGTCGAAACCTCTCCACCGGCTCGGGACACCTTGCGATACTCGGCTCGGAGCTTGCCGCTAAGGGCATGCCGGCAAAGGACGTCGCCGAAGCTCTCGACGAGGCAAAGCGAAGGCTTGACGTCAGCTTTGTTTTGCAGACGCTTGACTATCTGCAAAAGGGCGGCAGATGCCCGGGAGTTGTTGCGTTCGGAGCGAACCTTTTAAAGCTCCGCCCCGAAATCGAGGTCAGGGACGGAAAGATGACGGTGGGCAAAAAGTACCGCGGAAGCATGGAAAAGTCGATTTTCGACTATGTCAGGGGAAGGCTTGAGGGCAGGACGGACATAGACACCCACAGGATTTTCGTCACGCACTCATACGTCCCGCAGGAGCTTGTTGACAAGGTTGTGGATTATGTCAAGCAGCTGCACCCGTTTGAAGAGGTGCTCGTCTCCTACGCGGGATGCGCAGTTTCGAGCCACTGCGGACCAAACTGCCTCGGCGTTTTGTTCTTCAAAAAGCCCTAAAACGCATAAAAGCGTCGGCAATTATCGGCAATAATTTAATGTTTACAATCAAAAAAGCAAGTGGTATAATGACTTTAAAGTGGTCTTATGCCACTTATTTTTATGCTTTTAACGTTAAAATAAACGATTAAGGACTGAGGACGGCGCAAAATATGAAAGGCAAATATTTAAACTACATAAAAAACCTCGTCCTGCCTACGCTCATCTTCGGGGGAATAGCCGGAACGCTCACGGGGTTTTTCATAATCCTGTACCGCATAGCGGCGTCAAAGGTGATATCCGTCTCGAAGCAGGCGTACGAGATTATGAGGCAGGATTTAAGATTCGTACCGGCGGCAGTGCTTGTGATAGCGGTCATAGCTTATGTTTCGAGCGGGATATATAAGCGCGTGCCGGAAATACGCGGCGGCGGAATACCCACCTCGATTGCAATCCTGCGCGGACTGATACGCTTTGACTGGCTCAAAAACCTCATAGGCGTAACCGTGGTTTCGATGATGACCTTCCTTGTGGGAATACCCTTGGGAAACGAAGGCCCGAGCGTTCAGGCGGGAACGGCTATAGGCAGAGGAACCGTCAGGGCGTTTGCCAAAAAGAACGCCGCGTGGGACAGATACGTCATGACCGGCGGCGCATGCGCGGGCTTTAACGCCGCGACAAACGCCCCGATAGCGGGAATAATGTTTGCCATAGAGGAAGCCCACGGCAGAATATCCCCGATGATTATCATGGTGGCGTTTACATCCGTGATGTTTTCGTCAGCGGTGATGAAGATATTTGCCCCTATGCTCG
>DDJI01000108.1:15884-77160 GCA_002338885.1 Ruminococcus sp. UBA1828
CTCCGGAGCTTTTCCCCGGGCTTGAGGGAGCAGTCAGAAGCCTGAGCGCCGCCGAGCTTTGGATACCCGTTGTTATGGGCGCGGCGATGGGACTGTTTGCCGTGCTGTTCTTAAAATACTACAAGCTCATAAACGGCATATTCAAAAAGAAGCTCTCAAAGGTCAGCATGTTTGTAAAGGTCGGCGTCATATCTTTGGTGACGCTTGTGTTCGGACTGATATCTTTCAGCTTTGTTTCTACGGGACACTCGCTTGTAGAGGAGCTGATAGAGGGACACTTGGCGTGGTATTTTCTTATTGCCATACTGCTCTTTAGGATGACCGTCACGCTTTGCGCAAACACTGCGGGAATCACCGGCGGAATGTTTTTGCCGCTGATAGCTTTGGGCGCGCTGATGACTTCGATTGTCGGCACGGTGATGATGCAGTTCGGCTGGATAGGCGAGGAGTATCACGGCGTGGTGGTTGCGCTCGGCATATGCGCATGCATATCCGGAATGATGAAGTGCCCGCTGACGGCTGTTGTTTTCGGCGTGGAGGCTCTCAGCTGCTCGGACAACATACTTGCGGTCATAGTCGTTTCCGCGATATCGTATCTTGTGACCGAGATATTTGACACCAAGTCGATAAACGAAAGCGTCATAAAGACAAGAACCACCGAGGCAAACGCCGGCAAAACTCCCGTGCTGGTGGACGGCTTTGTCACGGTGCGGGAAAAAACCTTTGCCGTCGGCAAGCAAATACGCGACATACTCTGGCCGAGCAACCTCTTTGTTTTGTCGGTAAAGAGAAAGGCGTCGGCGGATGCCGTGATGGATGAGTTCGGAGAGAAGAAAATCCGCGAGGGCGACGAGCTGCATGTGCGCTACACCTGCTACGACCAAGACGCCGCGCTTGAAGAGCTGTGCGCAATTGTGGGAGATCAGCAGATATCCCCGACAAGCTCGGAGGACGCATGCGCACCCGCAAAACCCGCAAACGCCGCCGAAAATGCATAAATCGGCATAAAAACGCCGCGGTTTATAACGAAAGTGAGAACTGCATATTAAGATTTAGTTAACTGTATTTCATTTTTCTTTGAGGTGTGTTATATTTGAATTGTAAACTGTCTTACAGGCAGACATGCAGACAAACAAAAACCCGAAAGGAGGAGCATCATGGCTTCTAAGAAATTTGACACTAAGCGCGAACCCAAAAAGCCAAGGCCGTATCTGATGCCGGTGGAGTGGGGCGGAGCATGGCCGATGACCATGATGGCAAAGGCCAAGATAAACAAGATAAACTTTGAGGGCTTAAAGCCGCCCTATTTGATACTTTGCAACCACGCGTCGTTTATAGACTTTCCGCTCGTCGTAAGGGCGATATTCCCCCACAGATGCAGCTGGGTCATTTCGATAGAGGAATTTATCGGCAGGGAATGGCTGCTTAGAGGCATAGGCGGAATATACAAGCGCAAGTTCACCCAGGACATGACGGTGGTAAGGCATATTTTAAAGGTTTTGACCCGTGACAAGGTGTGCTGCACCATTTACCCCGAGGCGAGGTTCTCCCTTGCGGGAATAAACGAGCAGATAGACGGCGCTTTGGGCAAACTTGCCAAGAAGGCAAGGTGTCCCGTCGTGCTCAACATTTCAAGGGGCAACTTCCTGCGAAGCCCGCAGTGGAGAAAGCGCCCTTACATCAAGGTCCCGATAGAGTCGGACTTCATTCAGATAGTGACCCGTGAGGAGGTTGCAAAGCTTTCCGCCGCAGAGATTCAAAAGAGGATAGAGGATGCGTTTGTGTATGACGACTACGCATGGCAGAAGGAAAACAACATCCGCATAACTTCCCCTGTCCGCGCGCAGAATATACATAAGATACTTTATCAGTGCCCTGTTTGCGGCACCGAGTTCTCCACCGACAGCCAGGGCACGCATATATGGTGCAACCACTGCGGCGCAAGCTGGATGATGAACGAGCTTGGCGAGCTGAAGCGCGAGAACGGCAAGGATGTGTTCACACACGTGCCAGACTGGTACAGATGGGAGCGCGAAAACGTCCGCCGCGAAATCGAGGAGGGCAGATACCACTTCGAGGACGAGGCAAGGCTTGAGAGGCTTGTAAACGGCAGAATAGGCTTTAAAACCGTCGGACACGTAAAGCTCATCCACGACGAGAACGGCTTCACCATGAAGGGCAGGCTCCCCGCCGGACAGAGCTTTGAGTTCAACAGAACCGTGGCGTCCATGCGCTCCGTGCACATAGAGTACGACTACAAGCACCGCGGCGACGCAATAGACCTTTGCACCCTTGAGGACACGTACTTTGTCTTTCCGCTCACGGCTAAAAACTGCCTGACAAAGCTCCACTTTGCCACCGAGGAGCTGTACTTCTGGGACAAGGCAAAAAAAGAGGCGGAGCATGGGTCACAGGAGGGAAATCCGGAGGAAACTAAGGGCGAACCTGACACCGGCAAAACCGCGCAAAATCAAGCTCTGATGCAGTCATAGTAAAGGTTTAGCAGGTTAAATCGGAAAAATTTTCTCGTCAAATGTGATGATATTCAATAAAGTTTCGTCAAGAATATGTTAAGAACAGATGAAAATTCGGACTTGCCCGCGTTAAGTGCAATAATACGCGGGCATGCTTTGTATATGAAGTGCAAGCGGGACGAATGGGCATTGCCCACAGGCATTGCCCACAGGCATTGCCCACAGGCATTGCCCACAGGCATTGCCCACAGGCATCGCCTGCATGCGGCGCTTGTAATACGCAACATAGCAAAAAAATTCACACAAACAATTTAAAGGAGACACGATTAACATGAAGAAAATACTCGCTATCGCATTGGCTGCTGCAATGATGCTTTCCATGGCTGCATGCGGCACAACCGATGACAACGACGCCACCGACGACGTTGTGACAAACGCACCCGAGACTACAGAGGATACAGATAGCACCGATGCGCCCGAGACCACCGAGGACACCGAGACCACCGAGGACACCGAGACCACCGAGGGCACAGAGGGCACAGAGGGCACTGAGGGCACAGATGTCACAGAGGAGCCGGCGCAAGAGACCGGAGCGCAGAGCGCACTTGAGATACTCGACACCGTCTGGGCAACATATGCCGAGGACGAGATGTTTTCCGTAATGGGCGGCACTGGAACCATGAACGAGCCTGACAGCGTTGCAATCGAGGGCAACGAGAGCTTTATAGAGAACAATCTTGTGTTCCCCGCCGAGAGCTTGGAGCTTGTTGACGACGTCGCATCCTTAATCCACATGCTCAACGCCAACACCTTTACCTGCGGCGTGTTCGGAGTGACTGACGCCGAGAACATAGCATCCATTGCCGAGGGCATAAAGGACAAGGTTGTAAACAACCAGTGGCTTTGCGGATTCCCCCAGAAGCTCGTCATATCCGAGGTTGGCGACTACATCGTTTCCGCATTCGGCAACGAGGAGATAATAGACATATTCCAGTCGAAGCTTGAGAGCAGCTATGCCGACGCCGAGCTTTTGTACGAGGAAAGCCTCCTGTAATTACTGAGACGGAAAGCAGGTAAGAAATGCTTTTTTCATCCATCCCATTCCTTTATTACTTTCTCCCCGTCGTTCTGATAGTGTACTTCATCGTACCCAAGCAGCTTAAAAACGCATGGATAATGCTTTCAAGCTTCTTCTTTTACGGCTGGGGAGNNCCAAAATTCTTAATTATAATGATAGCCTCGATAGCTCAGGGCTACGTTTTCGGACTGCTGATAGAAAAGTTTCGCGACCGAAAAAACCTTTCAAGGCTGTTTATGATTCTGTCATGCGTGGTGGGGCTCGGACTTTTGGCGTACTTTAAGTATGTCGATTTCTTCATTTCGAGTTTCAACCAAATAAGCGGACTTGCACTGCCGCTTGTGGGCATAGCCCTGCCGATAGGCATAAGCTTTTTCACGTTCCAGATTGTCAGCTACGACATAGACGTATACCGCGGCGATGTTGCGGCGCAGAAAAACCCCATTTATCTCGCCGCATACATCTCAATGTTCTCACAGCTGATAGCGGGACCGATAGTGAGGTATTCGGACATTGCCGCACAGCTTCAGACGCGAACCCACAGCATAGAGCGTTTTTCGCTCGGCATAAGGCGGTTTATGATAGGCCTGTCAAAGAAAATGCTTGTGGCAAACATCTTAGGCGAGCTTGTCAGCGACTTCAAGGCATCAGACGACAAATCGGTTTTGTACTTTTGGCTTTACGCCGTGGCGTACACGCTGCACATATACTTTGACTTCTCAGGCTACAGCGACATGGCGATAGGATTGGGAAGGATAATGGGCTTTGACTTTGTCGAGAACTTCAACTACCCGTATATAGCCGCCTCGATAACAGACTTCTGGCGCAGGTGGCACATATCGCTGAGCACATGGTTTAGAGACTACGTGTACATTCCGCTCGGCGGAAACCGCGTCAAGAAGGCAAGATGGATATTTAACATATTCGTCGTGTGGTTTTTGACGGGACTGTGGCACGGCGCGGCGTGGAACTTTGCCGTGTGGGGACTTTTGTACGCGGTGCTTCTGATGTTTGAAAAGCTCATAGGCTTAAAGTTTTTGAAAAAGACGAAAGTCATATCCCACGTGTACACCATGCTCTTTGTGATATTGGGCTTTGTAATATTTGATGCCGCCTCGCTTTCCGATGCGTTTTCATATATAGGCTCGATGTTCGGAGCGGGCGGATACCCGCTTGTCAGCGAAGAGGCGCTGTATGCTCTGAGGAGCTACGCTGTGGTGTTCATCATAGGAATAATAGGCGCTACGCCGCTGGCAAAGAACTTAATAGCCAAAGTACGCACAGCCTCCGGCGCGCAGCTTGCTCTTAACATTGCGGAGCCGGTGGTTTTGGTGGCGTTGCTGGCCGTGTGCACGGCGTACATGGTAGACGGCGCGTTCAACCCGTTCCTGTACTTTAGATTCTGACCGTAGGAGGGTGTGAAATGAAATCCGAAAAGATAAGAAACATTGTCACTACGGTGCTGTTTTGCGGCTTTTTGCTGTTGTTTTTCGCCTGGGGGCTTTTAAAGCCGGACGATGCGCTGTCCTCGAGCGAGCGCAGGCCCTTAGAGCAGTTTCCCGAGCTGAGCGCACAGACTGTGCTCTCCGGCGAGTTTATGGAAAAGTTTGAGGACTATTCTGTCGATCAGTTCCCGCTGAGGGACGATTTCAGGACCTTAAAGTCGATTACGCAGTTTTACGTGCTTGCGCAAAAGGACAACAACGGCGTGTACTTAGCCGACGGCCACGCATCAAAGCTGGAGTACCCGTTGAACGAGGAGTCGGTGGAGTATGCGGCGCAAAGGCTTGGCTACATTTACGAGACCTATTTAAAGGATGCGGGCATAACCCCATACCTTTGCATAATACCGGACAAGAACTGCTTTATGGCGCAGGAAAACGGCTACCCGTCGATAGACTTTGACGAGCTTGAGGCGCTCATGCTTGAAAACACCGAGTTTGCGGAGTATATAGACATATACGATCTTTTGGAGCTTGGCGACTACTACACAACCGACATTCACTGGCGCCAGGACAAGATAGTTGACGTTGCGCAAAGGCTTGCTCAGGCGATGGGCGTGCCGTTTGAGGACGATTTTGAAAAGGTCGTTCTTGACATACCGTTCTACGGCGTGTACTACGGTCAGTCGGCTCTGCCGCTCAAGCCGGACGAGCTGAGCTATTTGACGAATGCGGCGATAGAGGGTGCGCATGCGTTTGACTACGAGACGAACTCCGACATGCCGGTATACAGCATGGAGCTTGCCGGCGGCAGAGACCCCTACGAGATGTTCTTAGGCGGTTCAAAGTCGCTCATAACGATAGAAAACCCCGATGCGCTTTCCGACAAGGAGCTTATAATATTCCGTGATTCCTTCGGAAGCAGCCTTACGCCCCTGCTGATAGAGAGCTACTCAAAGATCACCGTCATAGACATACGCTACATCATGAGCTCAAATCTCGGCATGTTTGTCGATTTCGACAATCAGGATGTGCTCTTTATGTACAGTCTGCCCGTCCTGAACAACAGCTCAACTTTGAAGTAGCCACGCATACCTTTCAACTATGAAAAACCCCCGCTTACGCATGTAAGCGGGGGCTTATTTATGCTGTTTTTTATATCAATACGCCTTGCCGAAGATGACCATGCACTTTGCGGGCTTTCCGCAGCAGATGCACTTGTCGTCAAGGTGCTCCTGCTCAAAGGGTATGCATCTGGAGCCTACGCCGGTAAGCTCCTTTATCTTATCCTCGCACGCCTCATCGCCGCACCACATCGCCTTTACAAAGCCGTCGCCGTTATTTTCAAGCATTGACTTTATCTCATCGATAGATGTGCAGCTGTAGGTTCTGGAGTTTAAGTTGTCAAGCGCCTTCTGATACATTCCGTCATGCACCGCCTGCAAGCGCTCCTTTACTACATCGGTGAGCTTGTCAAGGGGCACAAAGGTCTTATTTCTGTTGTGACGCTCAACCGCCACGCACTGGTTCTGCTCTATGTCCTTAGGTCCTATTTCGATTCTCAGCGGCACTCCGCGCATCTCATACTCTGCAAACTTCCATCCGGGCGAGTTGTCCGAGTCGTCAAGTTTTACTCTTATTCCCGCAGCCTTGAGCGTGTTATACAGCTCCGCCGCCTTTTCAAGCACGCCTTCCTTGTGCTGTGCTATCGGAACAACGACAACCTGCACCGGTGCAACCGCAGGTGGCAGAACAAGTCCGTTGTCGTCGCCGTGAGCCATTATTATCGCGCCTATGAGCCTTGTGGACACGCCCCATGAAGTCTGGTGAGGAACGCTCACGGTGTTGTTGCGGTCGGTGAAGGTTATGCCGAACGCTTTTGCAAAGCCGTCGCCGAAATAGTGAGAGGTTCCCGCCTGCAAAGCCTTTCCGTCATGCATCATGGCCTCTATCGCGTATGTCGAAACCGCGCCCGCAAACTTGTCGCTGTCCGTCTTTCTGCCCTTTATGACCGGCATCGCCAAAGAGTCCACGCAAAAGTCCGCATAGACGTTTAACATTCTCTCCGTCTCTTCGATTGCCTCCTCGGCGGTCTCGTGGATGGTGTGTCCCTCCTGCCACAAAAACTCCCTTGAGCGCAAAAACGGCCTTGTGGTCTTTTCCCACCTCACGACCGACACCCACTGGTTATAAAGCTTGGGAAGGTCTCTGTAGGAGTGGACGATGTTAGCATAGTGCTCACAAAACAGCGTCTCGGACGTGGGTCTTACGCAAAGACGCTCTTCAAGCTTTTCGCTTCCGCCGTGGGTGACCCATGCAACCTCCGGCGCAAATCCCTCGACGTGCTCCTTTTCCTTGTTCAAAAGGCTTTCCGGTATGAACATGGGCATGCATACGCTCTCGTGACCCAGCTCCTTAAAACGGCTGTCGAGGATTTTCTGCATGTTCTCCCATATTGCGTAGCCGTAAGGGCGGATGACCATGCATCCCTTTACGCTTGTGTATTCTATAAGCTCCGCTTTTTTGACTATGTCTGTGTACCATTGAGCAAAGTCCTCGCTCATCGGCGTTATGTTTGATACGAGCTTTTCGTTTTTGTTGTTAGCCATAATTTTACTCCTACCTGTTATTTTACTTCGTCGGAAGCGCCTGACGTGTCCGACGTGCGCGAATCCTCGGATGAAGCGCCGCCTTCGGCATTGCCGCCTGCGCCGTTTTCCGCGTCAGCGGCGCTCTTGTCCTCTATTGCCGCCGGATTTTTATCCGCCGGATTTATATCCGTTGTGTCATCGCCGCTCTTATTTTGCTCAAGCTTTTCAAACGGCGACTTTGCCTGCGCGCGCTTTTTATCAATGAACGCCGCAAGCTTCGGCGTAAGCACAGCTATCACAAACAGCCCCGCAAATATGAGCACCATTTCAAACAAAAACCACGCTATCTGCGCCGGACTGTACGCAAGCACCGCAATTGACGTCACACCGATGCGCCTCCTTTTCATACGAATTCAAATTACAATATATCACACCTTATCTGCTTTGGCAAGTCGTGCGCGCAAAAATCTGAAAGATGCATGCTCCGCGCTCATACACGGCAAATGCGCGGCGCGTAGAATTTGCGCAAATAGGGACAGGCGGCAGCCGTGNNCCGATTTTACTCAGCTGCCGCCTGTCGGAGGGGAAATTAGAAAACAAGAAAATCTTGAATAAGGCTAATGTTAAAAGGGGGTGCTTAAGAGCCGGGTAATTCACGGCTCTTAAGCTAAAAAGAAAGGGGAAAATATGAAAAAGGTATAAGATGATGGTGGATGGGGCGCTTTGTCGCAGGGTGGCCCCCTAACCCTCGGTATCCATTATATTCGTCACACAACACTTTGCTCTGAACACGCTCAGGCTCTGTATCTGTACAGGCTGCCGATTATCTGCGTGCTCATCGCGCCGGCTGCTGACTGAAAGCAAGTACTATATATTAGCGCATTGTAACGGCCGGTTTATTGCCGCCTCACTTGTTGTTGCGCCGACACCCTTTAATTGAGTTCCGCTTGACATTTGCGGCAGGAGCCGCAAATGTGTACGGATGCGTTTGTCTGGATTCTTTTTGCGATTTGTCGGTTTATTTTCAATGATTTATATGAAGGCTATCTTTACTGCTCGTTCTCGGATGTCACTTCACCCAAGACGACATCTACGTCCATGCTCTGTCCGTTTCTGTATATCGTAAGGGTTACGGTGTCGCCGGCCTTGAAGTTGTTCTTCTCGTCCGTCAGCTCAGACATGGTGGTTATTGTGTCGCCGTTAAGGCCTATGATTATGTCTCCCGCCTGTATTCCGGCAGCCTCAGCGCCCGAACCGGGTGTGATGAATCTGACGTAAACACCTTCGGGAAGTCTATAGTAAAGTGACATGAACGGGGTTATATCCTCGCCTGATATTCCTATCAGAGGACGACCTGTCACGTAGCCGTACTGAATCAAGTCCTGAATTATCGGGATTGCATCGTCTATCGGGATTGCAAAGCCTAAGTTTTCTCCGTATGTGGATGAAACCTTGGCGGAGGTTATTCCTATTACCTGACCGTATGCGTTGATAAGCGGACCTCCGGAGTTGCCCTGGTTGATGGAGGCGCTTGTCTGTATGAGCGTCATTGTGCGGTCGCCTATGGTTATTGTACGGTTCAAACCGGATATGATTCCGTCCGTCATGGTGCCGTAAAGCTCAAAGCCGAGAGGGTTGCCTATTACAACCGCAAGCTCGCCGATTTTTACGTCGCCTGAGCGTCCGAACTCACAAGGCGTAAGCCCCGTCTTGTCTATTTTAAGAACGGCGATATCCGTCTGTGTGTCCGATCCGATTATCTCGGCCTCGTACTCGTTCATATCGTTGTCTACTATCATGACGCTTATGGCGTCCTCGACAACGTGCGCGTTAGTTATAATGTAACCGTCCTCGCTGATTATGATTCCGGTTCCGGTTGCCGTTCCGGTGCGAAGCGTACAGGACACTCCAACTACAGAGGGCAGAACCTTTTCATATATCTCGGTGAGCGGCATGGCGTCCGAAGGCGCCGCAAGCTGCTCAAGGGTCGGATAAGTTCTGTTGTCGTCTACCGCCACAGCGTCGTCGTCATCCTCGCCGTCGTCGGCGGAGCTGTTCAAATCCTGCGGGGTGCCGTCCGAACCGATTATGAGGTTGTTTGACGAGACGTCGGGGTTTGAGTCGCCTGTCGTTTCAAAGCCGTTCGTCACGAGCAGAAACGCCGATATCGACACTACCGACACCACGAACACCGCAAGTATCACTCCTACGATCGCCAAAACCGTCTTGCCCGCGCTGTGCTTTTTGGGAGAGGGAGCTGCGTTGTAAACGTACTCATGCGCTCCGTGGTATCCGCCTGCGGCATAGCCGGGATGATTTGACGGGTCGGACTGAGCGGAGCGGCTTACATTGTCGCCCGCGCTGCCGCAGCTTCCGTATCCGCCGTAGCTGCCGTACGGGTTCTGCGGCTGCTGCGTGCTCCGGCTGTAAGAAGAATATCCGGAGGCTGCGCCGTAATCGGATGAGTAAGTGCTCTGAGCGCTCTTTGCCGCATCGTCGGCGGGGTTGCAGACATATTCCGCAGCCTTGGGCGTCTCCTGCACGTTCACATCTGAAGTGCAGTCGCTGCCTTGGGTTGATGTATTGTTTTGATTCATTATATTTTCATTGTTGCGGTCGTCAAAGTTATCAGTCATATTTAATATCTCCTTGTCAAATTAAAAGAGTAGAATAAATCGCACCGCGTCTTGAGTTTACGCTTTTGTGTTAAGCTTTCGATCTGCTTTTTCCTCAGCTCTTGCCTATTATTATACCGCCTTTTGTGAAAATCATATGAAAGTAATCGGAACAATTGGAGATTTCACAACGAAAAAGGAGTGTGAATCTTGATTAGATGATTTTCATGTGTTACAATTAGGCATGCGTTGCTCACCGGAACGTATGCATCCCGCAAGAGGATGCGTGTACATAAAAAGTTTACCTCTGAAAGAAGGAACATGGATGGCGTATACCGATCTGTTGTTTGTTTTCGGCTTTCTGCCGATATATATTATAATAATTTTTCTTTGTCGGGAGAGCTGGGAGAAAAACCTCGTGTCTGTCGTGGCGTCGCTTTTGTTCATATGCTGGACAAGGCCGCTTTACTACCTGGTTGTCGCGGCTGATGCTGCGCTGGTATACATCGCCGGACGCTTAAAGGGCAGGCCGAGATACAATGTAATAAGATACGCCGTGTCGGCTGTCGTGACGCTGTCCGTCTTGCCGCTTGCAGTGCTGACGGTGTCGGAAGGAACGCTGCCGGACTGCATATGCGCCGTCGGCTTTGTCCTTATGGCAGCAAGGTCTTATATATATTTAAAAGAGGAACAGAGCGAGAAAAACGCCGCAGACCTTGCCGTGTATCTCATATCCTTTGAGTTCATGGCGATTTCTCCGCTGTACAGCTACTCGCAGATCCGCGACGAGATAAAAACCCGCAAAAGCGCAGGGCTTTCTATGCTCAGCGCGGGAATATCGAGGTTTGCAGGCGGACTTGCCGCAGTGACCGTGCTCGCATACCCGCTTGAGCGCATACGCGCGGCGGCGCTCACCGGCGAGAGCCTGCCGTGGATGAACGCCTTAATAGGAGCGGCTGCGGCGGCTGTGTGCGCATACGTTGCGGTCACCGCAAGCCTTGCCATGTCCGAAGGCCTCTGCCTTATAAGCGGCTACCGCATAAAGCTTGAAAACAGCGCGTTTTTGCCGAGAACGCTCATGGCGGAGCATGTCGAGGGAGTGTATCCGTCCGCCGCAAGGGCGCTTAAAAAATACTTAGGCGGCAAAAAGACCTCCACCCTGATAATACTTTCCGCACTGACCTGCCTTGTGACGGGTACGCTTGTCGGCTTCGGGGCGGGAGCGGCCGCGCTTTTGGGCATAGTATGCTTAGCCATTTTGCTCCAAACCGCGTTCGAGACGGAAAGATCGGTTTTAAGCGGAGTGTTCAGCGCACTCATGCTCGCCGCGGGCTTTATAATCGCCGCAAACGGCTCACTTAACGGCGTCATGGAGTGGTTCTCGGGGCTAAACCCCTCAAAATACGAATTTGACATGAGCTATGCGCTCTTCACCGAACTCAAGCGGAGCGCGGTGTGGGCCGTGCTGGCAATATTATATATCTCGCCGCTGAGAATATACCTGCGCGCCAAGCTCAGAGAGGCAATGTCGGCATCCGAAACCGCATACGGCGGCGCGAGAATACTCGACCTTGTTTTGTGCGTCCTGCTGCTTGCGCTTTCCTGCGTGGCAATGGTGAGCGCGGTGTGAGTAAAGGAGTAGAACATGGCTGATAATATAAACAAAAATCAGGAAAACACCTCCCCCGAAACCGCTTTCGGCGGCAGGGATCCGGAGTTTGATAAAAAGTATCACCGCGCCGCAAACGAGTCGTTTGTAAAGGCGGACAAGCTCTTAAACGAGCTGAGTCGTGAGACGGAGGCGGACAAGTATAACTTCCTCGGCTTTGCAATTCCCGCGTTGATAATAATGATAGCTGCGGTGAGCTTTGCTTTGGTCAACCGCGGAGATATAGAGGAACAGCTTTCGGTGAGGTTTGGCATAAACACCCTTGCGGACGGCAGCTATACCGAAAACTTAAACGATGTCTATGAAAGCACCCTCCCCTTTTCGGATAAGATAAAAACCGTCGGCGCTGCGCTCGGCTTTTGTGAAAAGCCCGCCGCGCAGGAGGATGACATCCCCGATGCGCCGCCTCAGCCGCAGGAGCCTGCGGTGAGCGAGCCGGCTGTCACCGAGCCTGCGGTTACCGAACCGCCGGTGACGCAGACCGAGCCGACAAGTCCGCCCGAGACGACCGTCACCGAGCCGACAATTCCGCTTGATGAGGTGCCCACCATAACCATGTATGCCGCCGAAACGGTAAACGTAAGGCTCGGACCGTCAAACGAGGACGCCGTTATAGGCTACTTCATAACCGGCAACGCGGTTGAGGTAATAGAGATTCGCTCCGACGGCTGGGCAGAAATAAAATACGACGACATAAGGGCGTATGTGTACGCCGAATACCTTGAGGGCGGCGAGTCAAGCAGCGACGACCACGACGATGAAAATCCGCCCGAGGCGCAGATAATCAACCCCGACGACTACGACACCTACACCATGATTTCAAACGCTTCCGTAAACGTCCGCTCCACCCCCGGAACGAACGGAGCCATACTCGGCACGTTCGGAACAGGCGATGAGGTGAACGTCATAGAAATTGAGGACAACGGCTGGGCTGCAATCGTCTACGGCGACATGCTCGCATATGTCTTTGCCGATTACCTCGATGAGCCGTCCGAGAGCGAGCCGCAGCAGCCGGACGAGGAGCTTCAAATCCCCGACGAGGGCACGGACAGCGGCGAAGAGGAGCTTCAAATCCCCGATGATTCAAATACAGACGGTATTATTGACGAAGATTATACTGAAAGTATCGTAACATTGCCGCCCGACGAGGGCAGTTCACCGGACGGGAATAGCACGGACGGCGGCGCATATAATATAACGACGGACGAAGGTGCGGCAAGTTGAACCCGTACTATCCGAGGCGGTTTTTGAGCATAGACACCGTTTTTAAGCGTCGGTTCGGGGCAAAAACCGTGAAAATCCCGCTGAACGCCGGATTCGGCTGCCCGAACAGGGATGGCACAAAGGGGACCGGCGGATGCATATACTGCTCCGCAAGCCTTTCGGGCGACTATGGCGGCGATCCGTCAAAAAGTCTCAAAGAGCAGTTTGAAAGCCTGGTGCCGAGATATGTCGAGAAGTGGGGGCACCTGGGCGAGCTGAAATATATAGCGTATTTGCAGGCGGGGACGAACACCTATGCAAGCCCCGAGCGTCTCAAAGCCGTCTATGATGAGGTTATGTCGATAGAGGGCATATCCGGAGTGAGCATAGCAACCCGCGCCGACTGCATAAGCCCGCGCGCGGCGGAGCTGTTAAAGGAACTGTCAAAGAGGACATACCTCACGGTGGAGCTGGGGCTTCAAAGCTCCAACGAGCGAACCGCAAAGCTCATAAACCGCTGCCACAGCTATGCGGAGTTTCTTCGCGGATACGAAACGCTGCGGCAGATGGGCATAGACACCTGCGTGCACATAATAAACGGGCTTCCCGGCGAAACGCGCGAGGACATGCTTAAAACCGCAAAGGACGTGGCGGCGCTTGCACCGTACGAGGTGAAAATACACCTTTTGTACATCGTCGCGGGGACGGCTGCGCATGAGATGTATAAGCGCGGCGAGATTAAGACCCTTGAGATGGACGAGTATATAAGCATAGTGTGCGACCAGCTCGAGGTTTTGCCGCCCGAAACCGCAATAGGCAGGCTCACCGGCGACTGCGACCGCAGCGTACTCGCAGCTCCGCAGTGGAGCGTATACAAGCGCAACACCTTAAACGGAATAGAAAAGGAGCTGAAACGCCGCGGGAGTTACCAGGGCATAAAGTATGACGGAAAAGCGGGCGTGTGATGCCGATGTGAGAATATGTATACCGGCGTAAAGACGAAAAGTTGCCCGTCAAAGTCAAAACTCTGTGTTTGATATGACGAAACGTCAAGCTTTGTGTGAGTAATAATCATAGAAAAAACCCAAACTGTGTTGTATAATTTTAAATATATCGAACGCTGTAAAATCGATATGGCAAACTAATGTTATGGAACAAAATTAGGAAAGGAAAACTTCTATGAAGAGAATCATTGCTTTGGTTCTGGCGCTTGTCACCATTTTCGCTTTCGTGGGATGCGGCAAGGAAAGGCGCGAAATCGTAAAGATCACGCTCTCCTCCGAGAACTCTGAAGCGATACTTGCAGCTGCCGGAATTAGACTTCCTGACGTTGAGGAAGCTGCGGGAGCAAACAGCACTGTAACCTGGTTGTCATGGTATGATGACTTCCACAACTATGATGAGACCGAAATCGTAAACACCGGTTTCTTCACCTTCACCGAGAAATACGGCGGAGAGGTTGAATGGATCGAATGCGACTATTCCGAGAGATTCAACGAACTTGCCAACCTTATACTTTCCGAGACTCCTCCGGACTTCACTCCTTCCGGAACCAACTCCACCGCTACTTACCCCATGAGCTGCTTCAAGGGTCAGTATCAGGCTGTTGACGACTACATCGACTACGATGATCCGCTGTGGAGCGGTATAAAGGAGACTGCCGACTACTTCGTACTCGGCGGCAAGCACTACAACATCGTTATGGACATTTCCGTTGCCAACGTTATCCCTTACAACACCAGAGTAATAGCTGACTGGGGCTTCGACGATCCCGCAGAGCTTTACTACAACGACGAGTGGACATGGGATGTATTCTATGAAATGTGCGAGACCTTCTCTGACGGAGACGAGAACCGCTACGCTCTCGACGGATATGCATACGCCGGAGCTTTGGTTGAGTCCACCGGTCAGCAGATGCTCCAGATAGATGAGAACGGCGTATTCTACTCCAACCTCGACTCACCCGAAATCGAGAGAGCTGAGAACCTCATCTACGACATTGCCAAGAACGACCTCAAGTATCACGAAGGCAGCGCGATGTGGGCGCTCAGAGACAACGCTACATTCGGAGCCGGTATGAAGGAAGGAAGTTGCTTGTTCTATCCTATCGGCGTATCCTTCTTCACTGATACCGTTGAAGAGATCAGCGCAATTTGGGGCGATATCGCTGCAGGCGAGCTTATGTTTGCTCCCCTTCCCAGAGACCCTCAGGGCGACGGCATTTACTACATCTGCTCCGGAATTGACGCATATGCTATAGTTAATAACGCAAGAAACCCCGAAGGCGTTGCGCTTTTGGCTTCCTGCGACAGATTCAAGGTTATCGACCCGACAGTTGTCGACATCGACCGTATGCAGCTTGAGACCACCTACATGTGGAATCAGGACATGCTCGAGATGTGGGATGAGTGCTACGAGCTCGCAGTAGCTAACCCGAGAATCGACCTCACCGGTGACCTTCCCGACAACCTCAACACCATAGTCGGCAACCTCGGCAACGGCATAATCCGTTCTGAGAATCCTTCTACTTGGGCACAGCTCAAGGAGCAGAACAGAGAGGCGTTCGAGTATTACATCGATGAGCTGAACGCTATGGTAGCTGATTACGTCACGGACGGAACTACCATAGAGTAATCAGAAATTAACGTGCTGTTTAAAACCGACCCGCATTTTTGCGGGCCGGTTTTTTTCGTAAAAACCGGCTTTTTTGCATAAGGAGACGGCTTTTCACATAAGGAGACGGCTTTTTGATACGGGGCTTAATGCGCAAAGCGCAAAGCGCAAGGCGCAAGGCACAAGGGATATTCTCATCTCGCAAGCGAAAAGATTATCACATAAGCATAAGGAATCGGCTTATCGCATAAGAGGGCGGGTTTTTCACGGGACTGCCTTTTACGCGGCAGATCGTTTTTTCACGCATAATACCGGCTATAACAAGGAAATCGGCGCTTTGACGCGGCAGACCGGCTTTGTATGCGGCGAATATAACAAGGCATGTGGATCCGGCGCCCGCCGACCGAAGCATGCGCAGCCGCAGTGTCGATAAAGCGCGTGCGGTGCGGGATGCATATGTATTTTGTAAGCATATCCAGCATAGTTGTCTTTTTGACCAAAATATCGCTCGGGTTCTTATAGAAAATGTTAATTGAATTGAGCACATTAAATCGCTATAATAATATTAAGACTGGATAAGAAAGTTCACGTGACAAAATAACAATAGAAAGGTGAATCTTTAATGGCAAAAAGAATTTTAACATTAGCTTTGGCGCTTTTGATGATCTTCGTCTTTGTCGGATGCGGTAAGACCGGACGCGAGGTAGTAAAGGTAACGCTTTCTACCGAGGACTCCGAGGCTATACTTGCAGCAGCGGGAATAACCCTTCCCGACGCGAAGACCGCCGCAGGCGCTAATTCAACCGTAAGGTTTTTGAGCTGGTATGACCCGTTCCAGAACTACTCCGAGGACGAAATAGTCAACACCGGTTACTTTACTTTCCAGGAGAAGTACAACGGACAGGTTGAATGGGTAGAGACCGACTACTCCGAGAGAAAAGATGACCTCGCTCAGTACGTTCTTTCCGATAACGTCCCCGACTTCACCCCTGCAGGTACATCCAACACCGCTACATACCCCATGAGCTGCATAAAGGGAATGTACGAGCCTATAGACGACTACATCGACTATACCGACCCGCTTTGGGCTGATATGGCTGAGGCTGCGGAGTACTTCGCTTTGGGCGATCAGCACTTTGCAATCGTAACAGACCTGTCCTATAAGGATGTCGTTCCGTATAACCGCAGAGTTATGCAGGACTGGGGCTTTGACGATCCCGCAGAGCTGTTTGCAAACGACGAGTGGACATGGGACGTGTTCTACGACATGTGCACACAGTTCTCCGACCCCGATGAAAACCGCTACGCGCTCGACGGCTGGTACTATGTAAACGGTATCTGCGAGCAGTCTACCGGTATCACCATCATTTCAAGGGATGAGAACGGCGACTTCATATCCAACCTCGACAACCCCATCATAGAGGTTGCTGAGAACATGATCTACGACCTGGTTAAGAACGAGTGCACATACCGTGAGGGCACCGACTACTGGGCAGGAAGAAACGACATGCAGTACGGCGCAGGCGTCAAGGACGGACTCTGCCTGTTCTGGTTCTGCGACAAAAGCGGATTCACGCTCCCCGTTGATGAGATGAATCAGATCTGGGGCGACATCGAGGCAGGCGAAATCATGTTCGTTCCGCTCCCGAGATATCAGGACGGCGACGGCGTGTACTACCTCAACGCAACTCCTTCCGGATACATGATGTGCTACGGCGCAAAGAACCCCGAGGGCGTAGCTCTGTTGGCATCCTGCGAGAGATTTAAGGTTATAGACCCCACCGTTATCGACGTTGACCGCAGACAGCTTCAGTACAAGTATCTTTGGTCTGAAGAAATGCTCGAAATGCATGACACCTGCAAGGACCTCGTATACGACAACGTAGTTATGTTCTACACAGGCGACCTCACCGACAACCTCAACAATATTTACAACAGCATCGACTGGGGCATCAACAGAGGCGGCGCTAACACTTCTTGGGCACAGATCAAGGAGCAGAACAGAGAGGCTCTTGATTACTACCTTGATGAGCTGAACTCCTATATCGATGAGTATGAGGAGTCCGGCGCACTCGGCGACGCGGTTTAAGCCACGCATACCGTGCATAACCGTATATAAACATAGCCTGAATAAACATCGTAAACATAACCCCGCTCGGCGTTTTCTGCCGGACGGGGTTTTGTGTGCATGTATATTCTGTCGGACACGGCATCGGGTACGCTTTCGGTCAATGCGCCGGACTTGATGTTGGGCATACATAAAAAACCGCCCTGCGCAGACATATGCGAATGCGCAGGGCGGTCTATTATTCATTATATGCACAACCATGTGCATTTGTGCACATACATGTGCATGCGTCACGGTTCGAGGTTGTTGTCCACGTCTATATACTTATGCGTTCCGAGACCCAAAGCCTCCGAAACAAGCTTTATAAGCGCTAAAACGGCAGCAGCCGATGCTAAAAACAAAAATACCTTGCCGAGTTTCTTCATACGTAACCACCCTTTTCTATACAAGTTGTAAATTCATTGACTACAGTATAGCATATATTTTTTCGGATTAACAGTCCCCCAATATGAATTTTTCTTGATTTTTTCTTTAGGGGCGGCTATAATGGAGTGGAATTGCCGCGTCTTTGACGGGACGGCAGGCGGTATTATTTCGGAAGGCGGGGAAGCAAAGTTGTCCGACAGGTCAAAAAGCTATAAAAAGCTCATACTCAACACGCTGACGTTTGCAATCGGATCTTTTGGCTCAAAGATACTTGTTTTGATACTCGTCCCGCTGTATACCGCGGTGCTTTCTCCCGCAGAGTACGGAACGGTTGACTTAATAGCCCAAACGGCAAACATACTCATCCCGATTTTCACGCTGACCATATCGGAGGCCGCGCTCAGATTCGGACTTGACGCTAAGGACCGCGAACGAAGAAAGCGCATTTATACGGTGTGCCTGAGGGTTTTGAGCATAGGCCTTGTGCTGATGGCGGCGATATTCCCGCTGCTGTCAAGGCTCGACTACCTGAGCGGCCAGACGCTGACTTTGTATGTGTACGTGTGGACGTCCTCACTGCGCCAGCTCAACATGACTTTCGTGCGCGCGCTTGAAAAAGTAAAGCTCTTTGCCCTCGATGGCGTCATATGCACGCTTACAATGCTCCTTTTAAATATACTCTTCCTTCTCGGATTTAAGTGGGGCATGACGGGATACCTGTTTGCAATCATACTTTCAGACCTGATATCGAGCCTGTTTTTGTTCTTCGCGGGACGCCTGTACAGGTACGTCGGCTTCGGAAAGGTGGGCAAGGGTCTTGTAAGGGCTATGCTTAAATACGCGGCGCCGATGATGCCCGCAACGCTCTTGTGGCTCGTCACAAGCATATCCGACCGCTTCATAGTAAAGCTGTTTCACGGCGAGGAGCTGACCGGAATACTCTCAATAGCATATAAGATACCCACCATACTGACTACGATATTCACAATGTTCTCGCAGGCGTGGAACATGTCCGCGATAAGCGAAAACAGCTCGTCCGGCAGGGACAGATTCTACACCGAAGTCTTTAGCTTCAACCAGTCGTTTATGTACGTGCTTTCGGCGGGAATACTCCTTCTTATAAAGCCGGTGACGTATATATGGGTGGACAGCGCATATTTCATATCTTATAGGTACGCGCCGCTTTTGGTGCTTGCAACGGTGTTCACATGCTTTAACGTGTTCTTGGGGTCTGTGTATATAGCTCAGAAGAAGACAAAGCATACTTTTTACACTTCCCTTGCCGCCGGCGTGATAAATATAATACTGAACTTTGCGCTGATACCGAGGTTCGGCATATACGGAGCGGCGATTGCGACGTTTGCGGCATACTTTGCGGTGTTCTTTTACAGGCTCTACGACTCAAGGCGGTATATACACTTTGATTTTTCGCTTTCAAAGATACTCACAAACACCGTTTTGCTCGCATGCATGGTGATACTCAATCAGCTTGATGTAAACCCGTGGCTGTTCTACGGTTCGCTCGGGCTGGTGTTTGTGCTGGTGGTCATGGTCAACATCAGGGAGCTTTTGTACATCGCGGTTGCGATGGTTCCCGCAAAAATCCGATCAAAAATAGGCATATTTAAAAAGCTCGAAAAGATAGTTAAGATATAAAAAGCAAGCTTGAAAGGAGAAGAACAATGGCAGAACTCAAGTATGAAATCAAGGAACACATAGGCGTGCTTTCGGAAAACGCAAAGGGCTGGACCAAGGAGGTAAACCTTGTGAGCTGGAACGACTACGCGCCCAAATACGACATAAGAGAGTGGTCGCCCGACCATACGAGAATGGGCAAGGGCGTGACGCTGAGCACAGAGGAGTATGAAAACCTCAAAAAGCTCATGATGGGTGAGCCTGTCGATTTAGGCGGCGAAGACGTGGACGAAAGCGAGATACTTTAAAAAAACAATCCCCGCTCCCAAAATCAAAGGGAGACGGGGAATTTTTTTGATGCTTGATGCATGGCGGGAAACCGTGCGGAATGCGCGCATGTGTGTAGCCCGCATGCAAAGCATGCGTATGCAAAGCATGTGCGCCGCGCCGACCGCTCATCATTGGTTTCAGCCACCCGCATGTGCCGTTGTTGTTTTTCACCGTGTGCTTTTGCACCGTGCGATTTTGTACCACGCGGGCATGGTCTGCAAGCCCTACTTCAAATCATCCGCGCTTGACTCGTAAAAGCTGTCGAACTCCGACGCGCCGTCTTTGGCTTTCGGGTAGGGCAGCCTGCCCAGAATCTCAAACGCATTTGCTGTCTGCCAAAGCTGCGCCGTGACAAGAACCGAAAATCCCTCACCGAAGTCGCACGCAAACGCGTTCGGCGAGTACTTGGGAAGCCCGAAGCAGCTTAAAATGTTCATGATTATTCCGCCGTGTGTGACAACTGCCGCGCTGTCATAGCCGTTTTTCATCATGTCCTCCACGATGAACATCACTCCCTCACAGCACCGCTGTACGACCTTTCTGAGGCTCTCGCCGTTCGGCGGAGGGTTGTCCAGCCCGCCCTTGAGGAACTCCTTGTAGTCCGGCCTGCCCATAAGCTCCGTCGCCTTTTTGCCCTCAAAGTCGCCGAAATTCATCTCTCGCAGCTCCGGAACCACCCTTGCGTAGCCTTCGGGATATATAAACGACGCGGTTGCTATGCATCTTTTGAGCGGGCTGACATACACCTTGTCTACGGCGGGGTATGTGAACTCCTCGAGCTTTTTCTCAAGCTCTTTCCTGCCGCGCTCCGAAATCGGCGACTCCGTTATGCCTATGTATCTGCCTTCTTCGTTTGCCACCGTTATTGCGTGGCGTATAAAATGTATTCTGTAACCTTTCATGCTTGATCCACTCCTGAAAAATATACATTGTGTACAAATACCCCGCCGCAATTTCATGAATAATGATGCCGCCTGATTCTATTTACAACTTGTAAAAACCGATGTATAATATTCACTACGTTGATAAAACACGCGGGATAAAAGGTGTAAATGCGTGAATGTTGAGAACAGGGGTATGAAAAATGAACGAGGATTTCTCCAGAATAATGACTCTTTTAAGGAAAGAGCGAAAACTGCCTCAGAAAAAGGTCGCACAGGACCTTGGCATATCGCAGGGACTTTTGTCCCATTATGAAAAGGGAAAGCGCGAGTGCGGACTCAGCTTTCTTGTAAAGGCAGCCGACTACTATAACGTGTCCTGCGACTATCTTTTAGGACGCTCGCCCGAACCTCAGGGCAAGACAATTTCGATATCGGACATACCGGAGGACGACCCGAACCACCGCGACAGGGTCACGCCCGGCACCGTGATGATCGCCTTTAACAAAAAGCTCGTGATAAACTCGCTTAACGTGCTGTTTTCACTGCTGACGAAATTTAAGAGCGCAGCGGTGATAAAGGAAGCGTCTAACTATGTCATGCTCGCGGTGTACAAGGTCTTTAGATATATCTACTCCTCGAACGCGCAAAACGACCAGAACTTTTTTGTGATAGATAAGACTATCGCCCCGTCCGGCTGCGACGCCGCCATGAGTATGGCGGAGGCAAAGCTGAACGCCGCCCTTAACGGCGTGGAAGTTGACGGCGATGAGGGCGTGTCGGAGGAAGAAGCCCCCGAAATAAACACCGAAAGCCTTGCTAAGGATTACCCCCAGTACTATTCCTCGACGGTCAACCTCATAAAAAACAGCGAGGCAAAGATAAAAGCCCTTAGTGCATTGAGCGGCGGAGAGGAACGCCAGACCAAAGCTCATGCAAGCCGCAGCGGGCATGCGGGAAACTGAATATCCCATGTAATGCTCAATTAACGCTGTCAGAGCGGGCAACCCGCACCTTTGACGGCGTTATGCTGTGTTTTGCGGCGGATTTATATTATTATATCACCCTCGGCGGCTTATTACAACATCGCCGCGTCGCAGATTCGGCGCAGACGGCACAGCGCGTTATATTATGGATTTTGCGGCGCGTATTTTCACGCGGCGCGTTAACAATAGTTTAATCAATTTTTCATCAAACTGTAATTTGACATATCAGCCATGGCGTAGTATACTGATAGCATCGCGCGCTTTAATGCATCGAAAGACGGCAGGGTACTGCGGCGTGACAGATTGAAAGGGGTTCAATAATGGGACTTTTAGATAAATTATTCGGAACGTACAGCGAAAGAGAGCTAAAGCGCATAGAGCCTGTAAAAGAGGCGGTTTTGGCGCTTGAGGACAAATACAAGGGCTACACCGATGCCGAGCTGAGGGCTGAGACGGACAGGTTCAAAAGCGAGCTTGCCGCGGGAAAGACCTTAGACGACATACTTCCCGAGGCGTTTGCCGTGTGCAGAGAGGCTGCGGCGAGAGTTTTGGGCAAGCGTGCATTTCCGGTGCAGGTTATAGGAGCCATAGTTTTGCATCAGGGCAGAATTGCCGAGATGAAAACCGGTGAAGGAAAGACCCTCACCGCATGCCTGGCGTCATATTTAAACGCGCTTTCGGGCGAGGGCGTGCATGTTGTAACGGTAAACGACTACCTTGCAAAGTTCCAGTCGGAGGAGATGGGACGAGTATACCGCTTCTTAGGGCTGAGCATAGGCGTAATACTTCACTCAAAGACAAACGACGAGCGCCGCGAGGCATATAACTGCGACATAACATACGGCACAAACAACGAGTTCGGATTCGACTATTTAAGAGACAACATGGTCATATACAAAAAGGACAGAGTCCAGCGCGGGCATGCGTTTGCCATAGTTGACGAGGTAGACTCCATACTTATAGATGAGGCGAGAACGCCGCTTATCATATCCGGCAGGGGCGACAAGTCCACCGATATGTATGAAAAGGCGGACAGGTTTGCTAAGACGCTGAAGAAAAACGTAGTTGTCGAGCTTGAAAACAAGCAGGATACCGACTCGGTGTACGACGGCGACTACATCGTAGACGAGAAGGCAAAGACCGCAACCCTTACAAAGGCGGGCGTTGCAAAGGCTGAGGCGTACTTTGGAGTTGAAAACCTTTCCGACACCGAAAACGTGACGCTTTTGCACCACATAAATCAGGCTATCAAGGCAAACGGCGTGATGAAGAGGGATATAAACTACGTCGTCAAGGACGGCGAGGTCATCATTGTAGACGAGTTCACCGGCAGACTCATGTACGGCAGAAGATACAACGACGGACTTCATCAGGCTATAGAGGCAAAGGAAGGCGTAAAGGTTGCGCATGAGTCAAAGACCATAGCGACAATCACATTCCAGAACTATTTCAGACTTTATAAAAAGCTCTCCGGCATGACCGGTACTGCCGCCACCGAAGAGGACGAGTTCAGGGAAATATACAAGCTTGACGTAATAGTCGTACCGACAAACAAGCCCATGATAAGAATAGACCACCCCGACGTCGTGTATAAGACCGAAAAGGGCAAGTTCAACGCCGTCATAGACGAAGTCGTAAGGTGCCATCAGAAGGGACAGCCTGTTTTGGTCGGAACGATATCCATCGAAAAGTCTGAGATACTCTCATCCATGCTCAAAAGAAAGGGCATAGACCACGAGGTCTTAAACGCCAAGCACCATGAGCGCGAGGCGCAGATAGTAGCTCAGGCGGGACAGCTCGGAGCGGTGACCATCGCAACCAACATGGCAGGAAGAGGAACCGACATCATGCTCGGCGGAAACGCGGAGTTTTTGGCAAAGGGCGACCTTGTCAAGGCGGGATACACCGAGGAGCAGATATACGACATAACCGGCTTTACCGAGACGGAGGATGAAACCGTCTTAGAGGGCAGAAAACGCTACAAGGAGCTGATGGACAAGTACGGCGCAATCACCGCCGAAAAGGCGCTTGAGGTCAAGAAAGCGGGCGGACTGTACATCATAGGCACGGAGCGCCACGAGTCAAGGCGTATAGATAACCAGTTAAGAGGACGTGCGGGACGTCAGGGCGACGAGGGCGAGAGCAGATTCTATCTGTCCTTAGAGGACGATTTGATGAGGCTTTTCGGCGGCGACAGAATCACCTCACTTATGAACACCCTCAAGGTGGATGAAAACACCCCGATAGAGTCAAAGATGCTCACAAACGTAATAGAGCAGTCGCAGCGCAAGGTTGAGAGCAGAAACTTCAACATAAGAAAGAACGTCCTCAACTACGACGATGTAATGAACTCTCAAAGAGAAATCATCTACAGCCAGCGCTCTGAGGTCTTGGAGGGCAAGGACATCCACAGTCACATCATAAAGATGATAAAGGACTTCGTGGCAAACAGCGTCAACTCCTACCTTGTCGGAGACGAGGAGGACAGCTGGAACTTCGCAGGTTTAAGAGAGCACTTTGCGGGACTGTTCACCATCCCCAACGACTTCAACTTCACCACAGATGAGCTTAACAACATAGACAAGCAGGGCATAATAGACATGACAACCGAGGCTGCCCTCAAGAGATACGACGAAAAGGAGCAGGAGCTTACCCCGCCGATACTCAGAGAGGTGGAAAGAGTTGCGCTGCTGCAGGTTGTGGACAGAAAGTGGATGCAGCATATAGACGACATGGACGAGCTGAAAAAGGGCATATCCCTCCGCTCGTACGGCAGCCATGACCCCGTTGTGGCGTACCGCATGGAGGGCTATGAGATGTTTGATGCGATGGTAGAGTCGATATGCGAGGACACCATAAGAATACTTTACAACACTCACCTAAGAAAAGACCGCCCGATAGAGCGCAAGCAGGTGCTCAAAGCCGAACCGACAGGCGGCTCTGACGGCACGGTTTCGCAGACGCGAAAGAGCACCAAAAAGGCAGGAAGAAACGACCCATGCCCCTGCGGAAGCGGCAAGAAGTATAAAAAGTGCTGCGGCAGATAACACCCCGAGAGCTTTATTTGAAACAATACGTATATTTAATAGCATAATATACTTCACGTAATTGAATTTTTGCATGGCGCGGCGGACTTGCTTTTATTTCATCAGGGGATATTTTAATATTATTACATGATGCCCCAAACAGATGATGCCGCCGCATCAAAAGCAAAATGACCATGAAGTTTCACACTGCTTTTAAATTGCAAAATTCTTTTGCGTGCAGACATACTCTTACCCCAAGGCGTTGATATGACTAAGTGGTGTGTGGTCGCATATGACCACAAGTGCGTATTGACCTTTACCGAGCGGCTGTTATAACACCGGCACTACATCAAAGGAGAAATGACTATGAAGTTTCATACTGCGTTTAAATCAGCAGATATACTCTTACCCCAAGGCGTAGACATGAGCAAATGGGCAGTGGTCGCCTGTGACCAGTTCACCGGCGAGCCGGAATATTGGAAAGAAACAGAGAAAATAGTCGGACCTGCAAAGTCAACTCTTCGTCTCATACTCCCCGAGATATACCTTGAGGAGCCGGACGTCGAGAGCCGCATAGACAAAATAAATTCCGCCATACATGAGTACCTGAAGGGCGGAGTGTTCAGGGAGCTTAAAAACTCCATGATATACGTAAGAAGAATACAGTCGGACGGAAAGCTGCGAGAAGGCATAGTCGGCGCGGTTGACTTGGAGGAGTACGACTACCGCAAAGGCTCCGCATCGAAGATACGCGCAACCGAAGCCACCGTCACACAAAGAATACCCCCAAGGCTCAAAATAAGAAAAAATGCGGAAATCGAGCTGCCGCACATAATGATACTCATAGACGACCCGAGCATGTCCGTCATAGAACCGCTTGCAAAGAAGGCGGACGGAGGCCTTGAAAAGGTGTACGACTGCAAGCTCATGCAGGGCGGCGGAAGCGTGAGCGGATATGCTTTGGATGAGGACGAGATAAAAAGAGTGGACGAGGCCCTGCAAAAGCTGCAGGACGCATGCAGCGGCATGCTCTTTGCAATGGGAGACGGAAACCACTCTCTTGCCACCGCCAAGGAGCATTACGAGAACCTGAAGCGTGAAAACCCGGACAAAAACTTTGAAAACCATCCGGCAAGGTATGCTTTGTGCGAGATAGTCAACCTTCACTCCCCCGCGCTCGAGTTTGAGGCCATACACAGAATTGTCACGGGAGTTGACAGGGATGCGCTCATAGCCGAAATGACCGATGCGCTCGGGCTGTCAAAGGAGCCGTCGGAGCAGAAGATAACCGTTTTGCGCGGCGCAGATAAGGACACGCTTTATGTTCACAAGCCGCTTTCAAAGCTTGCAGTGGGAAGCTTGCAGACGTGCCTTGACGAGTATCTTAAAAACAATCCAGATGCAAAAACAGATTATATCCACGGAGAGGACGTCGTTGCAAGACTGGCGCAAAGCCCCGATGCCGTGGGATTTATACTCGAGCCGATGAAAAAATCGGAGCTGTTTGAGGCTGTAGAGACCGACGGCGCACTCCCGAGAAAGACGTTTTCAATGGGTCACGCGCAGGACAAGAGGTACTACCTTGAGGCGAAGAGGATCACCGAGGAGGTATCATGAACAGCGTATATGTTGTATTTGCAAGAACAGACCTTAAAGTTGGCAGAATGATACGCATAATGACCCGCAACCGCTACAACCATGTGGCGATATCGCTTGACGGCATGAAAACACTCTGCTCATTCTCAAGGCTTTATATAAACCACCCCTTAGTCGGCGGATTCGTAGAGGAGTCGCCAAACAGATACCTGTTAAGCGACAAGTGCTACATAAAGACGGTCAGAATAGACGTTGACAACAAGACCTATGCCGCGCTTAAAGAGAGAGTGGAGAGCATGCAGAGAAAATCCCGCGAGTATGTGTATAACTACATGTCTGCCGCAGCGTACATTTTGGGCATGCGGATTGAAAGGGAGCATGCGTACACCTGCGTCGAGTTCGTAAGCGATGCGCTTGAAAGATCAGGAATACTCAAGGGCTGCGGCGGTTCAAGAGTAGAGATATCGGAGCTTGAGCGGGCGCTTTTGCCGTATGACTGCCGGGAGGCTGCCGCATCAGAGATATTTGACCGCGTGGGCTGGGGCAGCGATGTGTACCTGAGGCACTTAGGCAGAATAGCCGCAGCAAAAGAAGCGCTGAGACGCTTCGGCGCAATGGTGAGAAGCGCATAAGACGGCGCACAAGCCGCAAAAATGCAGATAATGCGATAAAAAAGCCACACCCGATTTTTTCGGATGTGGCTTTTGTATGTATGCATGCACTTAAAGCCCGCTCAAAATCACGCCGCAAAGCTCCTCACAGCTTTTGCAGACCGCTGCGGCCCCTGCCGACTCAAGCTCCCCCGCCTCGCCGTAGCCGTAAAGCACGCCTATGCACGGGATGCCGCATGCCGCCGCTCCCGCCACGTCATAGCTGCGGTCGCCCACCATCACAGTGCTGCCCTTGTCGCATTTTAGGATTTCGAGCGCACGCCTTATCACGTCGGCTTTTGTGGATTTGGGGTTGTCAAGCGGAGCGCCGCAGATGCACTCAAAGTATCCCCGCAGATTAAACTTGTCCGCTATCCTCAAAGCGAACACCTCCGGCTTTGACGTCGCAACCGCAAGCTTTATCCCGCTGTCCCTGAGCCTTTCAAGCATTTTCGGCACACCGTCGTAAACGCGGTTTTCAAATATCCCGCGCTCCGAAAAGTATTCTCTGTACGCCGTTATCGCGCGCCGGACGGTGTCGGCGTCCAGCCCCAGAAAGTGCTCAAAAGAGTAGGCGATCGGAGGACCTATGAATTTTTGAAGGGTTTTTGGGGAAGGCTCGCTCAGCTCAAGCTTTTTCGCGGCGTACTTTATTGAGTTTATTATCCCCGCGGCGGAGTCGGTGAGAGTTCCGTCGAGGTCGAATAAAACGTATTTTATCATGTTGTGTGCTCCTGTTCATCCCTTTGCATCGTACCAGCTCCTGCCGATGTTCACGTCCGCCGTCAAAGGCACGCTGAGCTTTACCGCGCTCTCCATCTCCTGCGACAAAAGCTCCGCCGCCCTCTTTGCGCACTCCTCTGACGCCTCTACAATCAGCTCGTCGTGAACCTGAAGAATGAGCCTCGCATCGAGATTTTCCTCTTTGAGCTTTCGCCATACCCTTATCATCGCAATCTTGATTATGTCCGCCGCCGTGCCCTGTATCGGCGCGTTCATGGCTGCGCGCCTGCCGAACGCCTGAAGGTTTTTGTTCGAGCTTTTTAATTCGGGGATGTATCGCCGCCTGCCGAAAAGCGTCTTGACATAGCCGTTTTTCTCGGCAAACTCCACCGTGTCCTTCATGAACCTGTCCACAGACGGGAATCCCGCAAGATATGATTTTATATACCTGTCCGCCTGAGCCACCGAAACGTTTATGTCCTTTGAAAGCGAGAACGCGCCTATTCCGTAGATTATTCCGAAGTTTACCGCCTTCGCCGCACGCCTCATGTCTGCGTCCACAAGCTCCTCGGGAACCCCGAAAACCTGCGACGCCGTGCGGGTGTGGATGTCCGTTCCGGACAGGAAGGTGCTTATCATGTTTTTGTCTCCGCACATTGACGCAAGAACCCTCAGCTCTATCTGCGAGTAGTCCGCATCCACAAGCTCTCTGCCCTTTGCCGCCACGAAGAACTTTCGCATGTTGCTGCCGATTTCCTTTCTGACGGGTATGTTTTGCATGTTCGGGTTGGCGGATGATATTCGTCCCGTTCTGGTTTCGGTCTGCTTAAACTCACTTCTCACCCTTCCGTCCGGGCATACGACAGCCAAAAGCCCGTCAACATAGGTGGATTTGAGCTTTGTCAGGGTGCGGTACTCAAGTATCGGGTTTATTATCGGGTGGACGTTTGCAAGCCCCTCAAGTATCTCCGCTCCGGTTGAGTATCCGCTCTTTGTCTTTTTGCCTGCGGGAAGCCCAAGCTCTTCAAACAACACCGTGCCGAGCTGCTTAGGCGACGAAATGTTAAATTCATGCCCCGCAAGCTCGTATATTTCGCTCTTTAAGCTTTCTATGTCCACATCCAAAGACTCGCCGAAGCTCTTTATTCCCTCGCAGTCAACCATAACTCCCGTGACCTCCATCGAGGCAAGCACCTCGCACAGCGGCAGCTCTATTTCATAGTAAAGCTCGCTCATCTGCGCCTTTTCAAGCTCTGAGCGCAGCACGTCCCCGAGCCGCTCAAGCGACAAAAGGTCGCAGTATTCCGAACAATTTTCTTCGCCGCAGTCTGCATCCGCATACGGCACGCCGTAGGACGAGCACAGGTTTGAAACGGTGTATTCGCTCGACTGCGAGTTTAGAAGGTATCCCGCAAGGTCGCAGGAAAACTCAAGGGATTTAAGCTCTTTTCCCCTCTCGAATGCGTACTTGAATGCGCCCTTAGCCTCAAACGTCGTCTTTTCGGATCCGCCGCAGAGGTACGAAAGTATCTGCTCGCTGTCGCCGCTTGCGTATATGCCGCTTTCAAAGCGCACCGCTATCCTGCCGTCAAAGAGAATAAACTCGCTCTTTTTATGCTCCATTTTTTCGATGGCGTCTCGCTCAAGCGGGTGCTGCGAAAAGCTTTGGTGCACCTTGTCCGGCTCGTCGCCCCCTTCGGCATCTGCGGGCGAAAGCCCGAGCTTGTCAAGCATGCGGTACATCTGAAGCTCTGTAAGTATCTTAGCCGCCTGCTTTTTGTCTGCCGGCTTGTTTTCATAGTATGACAGCTCACATGGTATCGGCGCATCCTTGACAATGGTAGCAAGCCACTTGCTCTCAAACGCCGAGTCCTTTCCCGCCGCAAGCTTTGCCCTGACCGACGGGGTCAGGCTCGCCGTGTCAAGGTTTTCATACAGGTTTTCTATTGTAGCGTACTCCTTGATGAGCGCTTTTGCGGTCTTTTCGCCTATTCCCGCAACTCCCGGGATGTTGTCCGAGCTGTCCCCCATCAAAGCCTTTATGTCTATTAGGTTCACAGGCTCCACGCCGTACTCCTCAAAGAACCTGTCGCGGTCGTAAACAGCCGTTTCGCGGTTGGTGGCAAGCCGCACCGTCACATGCTCCGCTATGAGCTGCAAATTGTCACGGTCTCCCGACAAAATCGTGCAGCGCCCTCCGGCGTCGGAAAACAGCTTTGACACCGAGCCTAAAATGTCGTCCGCCTCGTACCCCTCAAGCTCTAAAACGCATATTCCCAAGGCTTTAAGCAGCTCCTTTGTCTTTGGCAGCTGCATGGCAAGCTCGTCCGGCATTTTGTGCCTGGTGGCTTTGTAGTATCCGCACTGCTTGTGGCGAAATGTCGGCGCGCTCAAGTCAAACGCCACCGCCGTGCAGTCCGGCTTTACCGCTTCAAGCTCCCTAAGGAGTATGTTCATAAATCCGGTTATGGCGTTCGTGTAAAACCCGTTCGACGTGCTCAAAAGCTTTATGCCGTAAAACGCACGGTTGAGTATTGAATTGCCGTCTATAACAAGAATGTGTTTTGACATGGTGGACTTAGCTCCCCTGTAACGTTATTTTAAATACAGTATACCACTTTTTTGACCGGTAGCAAGTATGNNCGCCCGCCGCAAAATAAAAATTACACATGCGATGCGTTTTGTACTGGTCAAAATTGACCGGTCAGGCTCGTCCAAAGAACATGCGTACCCACCATAAATAAAAAAATACACATGTGATGCGTTTTGTACTGGTCAAACTAAAAAAGCTGTGCTATAATCTATTCTGTATTATAATTTTCGGGTGGACAGATGACAACTATAACTATAGGAAACGTGAAAATAGAAAAGAGCTGCGCACTGTCTCCGATGGCGTCGGTTGCGGACAGGGCGTACAGGCTCATGTGCCGCAAATTCGGGGCATGCATGCTCACCGGCGAGATGGTCTCGGCAAAGGGGCTTTGCTACTCCTCCGCAAAGACAAGAGAGCTGTGCTCGGTGACAGACGAGGAAAGGCCGTATGCGCTTCAGCTTTTCGGAGAAGAGCCGCAGTTTATCGCGCAGGCGGTCAGGATAGTAAACGGCTTTAAGCCGGATATGATAGACATAAATATGGGCTGCCCCGTGCCGAAGGTCGTAAACCCCGGCGGGGGAAGCGCGCTCATGAAAACCCCCGAGCTTGCAAGCGAGATAGTAAAAGCCGCAGTTGCCAACGCCGACTGCCCTGTGACGGTGAAAATACGCTCCGGCTGGGATGAAAACAGCATAAACGCCGTGGAGTTCGCATGCCTGATGGAGCGCAGCGGAGCGAGCGCAGTGTCCGTCCACGCAAGAACCCGCCGCCAGATGTATTCCGGACGTGCGGACTGGAGCGTGATAAAGGCCGTAAAGGACGCGCTCGGCATTCCGGTGATAGGAAACGGCGACGTGTGCAGCGGCGAGGACGCCGCAAGAATGTATGCCGAAACGGGCTGCGATCTGGTTTCGCTTGCAAGGGCAAGCTACGGCAGACCATGGGTGTTTGCGCAGATACGCAGCTACCTCGAGACAAAAACCATTCTGCCCGAGCCGCCTTTAGAGCGGCGCATGCAGATAATGCTCGAGCATGTGAGGCTCTTAGTGAGCGAAAAGGGCGAGGAAACCGGCATAAGAGAGGCGAGAAAAAACGTCGCATGGTACTTTAAGGGCTTAAAGGGTGCGGCGGGATTTCGCCAAAGGGCAGGAAATATAAAGAGCGTGGCGGAGGTCGAGTTGATGGCAGAACAGGCACTGAAGCTTTACGACGCTGACGGCGGTGACGGCAGNNACAGCTTACTGACAATATTTGCGGCATGGGCGAAAAAGTCGCGCCGGACGCCGAGCCGCTCGGAAAGGGATACTTCGTGTGCGTTTCAAAGGAGCACAGGTTCGGAACGGATGCGTTTTTGCTTGCCGACTTCGCGGCGCCCCACAGATTTGACAAGGTGTGCGACCTTTGTTCGGGAAACGGCATAGTTGCGTTTGTCATGGCGAGAAACTTCTCTCCCGCAAAAATCTACGCCGTGGAGATACAAAAGAGCGCATACGAGCTGCTTGCCGAATCAAAGAAAAAATCATTCGCCGCCACGTCTTCCGATGTGATAATACCCGTAATGGCCGATTTGAGGGAGTGGAGGTCAGCGGAGCCGCTTGACTTGATAACCTGCAATCCCCCTTACAAGACAGGCAACTCGGGCATAAAAAACCGTGCCGACGAGACGAGCATTGCAAGGCACGAGATGCTTTGCACGGTGTACGATGTGTGCGCGGCGGCAAAAAGGTCGCTTCGGTACGGCGGAAGGCTGTGCATGTGCAACCGCCCCGAGAGGATAGCGGACGTGATATGCGCAATGCGCGAGTGCAAAATAGAGCCGAAAAGGCTGCGTCCGGTGCAAAAGGACCCGCAGTCCGACCCGTGGCTGATACTTGTCGAGGGCAGGCTCGGCGGCGGGAACTATCTCAAGATGGAAAAGCCGCTTTATATAAAAGGCGAAAACGGCGAGGAGTACTCGCAGGAAATGAAAAGGATTTACTCGATAGATTAGGAGATGCAATATGCCGAGCAGGCTGTATGTTGTAGGAACGCCGATAGGCAACTTGGGCGATATCACCTATCGCGCGGTAAAGACACTTGAAGAAGTCGATTTTATCGCCGCCGAGGACACAAGGGTTTCGGCAAAGCTTCTTAACTATCTCAATATAAAAAAGCCGATGGTCAGCTACCACGAGCACAACCACAAGTACGCCGGCGAAAGCATAATAAAAAGGATACTTGAGGGCCAAAGCTGCGCCGTGATAACCGACGCCGGCATGCCGTGCATATCCGACCCGGGCGAGGACCTTGTGAGGCTGTGCGCCCAAAACGGCGTGGAGGTAGTCGTTGTCCCGGGACCGAGCGCGGCGATATCTGCGCTTGCAATAAGCGGGCTGGACACTTCAAGGTTTGCGTTTGAGGGCTTCCCGTCCGTCGCAAAGCGCTCCCGCTACGAGATGTTCACATCCTGCGCAAAGGAGCAGAGGACGCTCATATTTTACGAGGCGCCGCACAAGCTCATAGCCACGCTTGAGGACATGCTCCGCTTCTTCGGGGACAGAAAAATATCCATCTGCCGCGAGCTGACTAAGGTTCACGAGCAGATAATAAGGACAACCCTTGGTGAAGCAGTCGGCATATACGGCGAGGACAACCCGCCGAGGGGCGAGTATGTTTTGATAGTGGAGGGCTGCCGCGTGCAAAAGCATGAGCTTTCAAACGACGAGGCGCTTGAGCGCGCAAGGGAGCTTGTCAGGGGCGGCATGCGCCTTACGGATGCATGTAAGGAAGCCGCAAAGTCCTCCGGCCTTTCAAAGAGCGAGATATACTCCGCTCTTGCGGGGGAAAAGGGCGATGACTGACGGGCAGATTAAAATAAGAAAGGCGCGCATTTGCGACATCGACGAGATAATAGAGCTTGAGAGGGAGTGCTTTACCGATGAGGCGTGGGACGAAGAGGGCTTTTTGTACCGCATGTCCCATGACGGGTTCAGCACGCTTGTGGCGGAGCTTGACGGCGTGTTCGCGGGATACATTTCGGTTTCGCATGTGTGCGACGAGATGGGAATAGACAGCCTTGCAATAAAGCGCGGTATGCGCAGAAAGGGCGTGGCGTGTGCGCTGATAAGGTTCGCCATTGCTCAGCAGAACAGCCCGCCGCATGTGTACCTTGAGGTCAGGCGCTCAAACGCTCCGGCGCGCATGCTTTACGAAAGCCTCGGATTTAAGCAACAACGGATAAGAAAAAACTATTACACCCGCCCCGACGAGGATGCGGTTGTGATGTGCCTTGATATATCGGAAACGGAGATATGAGTATGAAAATTCTTGCTATAGAAAGCTCCTGCGACGAGACCGCAGCGGCGGTTGTGGAGGATGCGAGGACGGTTTTGTCAAATGCGGTGGCATCCCAAATCGACGAGCAGAAGCTGTATGGCGGAGTGGTTCCGGAAATAGCGTCGAGAAGGCATGTGGAGAACATAATCGGCGTGGTGGACTCCGCACTCTCGGATGCGGGGACGACTATGGACGACATAGACGCGGTGGCGGTGACATATGCCCCCGGGCTGATAGGAGCGCTGCTTGTCGGCGTCAGCTATGCAAAGGGCATAGCGTATGCCGCAAAAAAGCCGCTTGTGCCGGTTCACCACATAGCCGGACACATCGCCGCAAACTATATATCCCATCCGGAGCTTGAGCCGCCCTATCTTTGCCTTGTCATAAGCGGAGGACACACTCAGCTCGTGGAGGTAAAAACCTATACGCAGTTTAAAATCATAGGCAGAACCCGCGACGACGCTGCCGGCGAGTGCTTTGACAAGGTGGCAAGAACTTTGGGGTTTGACTACCCCGGCGGAAAGCATATAGACGAGGCGGCAAAGTCGGGATGCAGGACCGCGTATAAGTTCCCGCATCCTAAGCTCGGAGACGGCGGAGAGTACGACTTTTCCTTCTCGGGAATAAAGACCGCCGTCATAAACTTGGTCCACAACAGCGCACAAAAGGGCGAGAAGCTCAACGTGTGCGACGTTGCGGCGTCTTTTCAGAAAACCGTCAGCGACATACTCAGCGAAAAGCTGATGTCTGCGGCGCAAAGCCTGGGCTACACTAAAATAGCCGCCGCAGGCGGAGTGTGCGCAAACACCGGCATAAGGTCAAAGCTCGCGCGTGAGTGCGACAAGCGAGGATACACCCTTTACATGCCGGAGTTTAAGTACTGCGGAGATAACGCGGCGATGATAGGCGCGCAGGGGTATTACGATTTTTTGGACGGCAAACGCGCCGGCGCAAACTTAAACGCCCTTGCAACCCTTTCCTTAGAGGACATTTGAGGTGTTAAATGAAAAAGAAATCTGTACTAACGGTTATAAAAGCGCTTGTTTTGCTGCTTTTGGTCTGCTCGATGTGCTCGTGCAGCGCAATAGACGCGGACAACGCGCCCGAAACAACTGCGGCCGCCGACACGCCCCCGCAGCGTGAGCCGTATCCCGTCGGCGTGGGCGAGGAGACGTTTGAGCAGTCTCCCGCAAGCGTGGCGTCCCTTTCCCCCGCGATAACGCAGGCGCTTTGCGGCCTGGGGCTTTCGGACAGGATAGTGGGCGTGAGCAGCTACTGCGCAAAGCCCTCCGATTCGGTCACGGTGATAGGCAGTCCGGCGTTTCCCGACATAGATAAGATAATAGAGCTTGCGCCCGAGCTTGTGATAACCCAGTCGCCGCTTGCGTCCACCGATGAAATACGCCTTAAACAGGCGGGCGTGAGGACGCTTTACATCCCCACCCCGACGAGCTTTTCCTACCTTTGCGAGGAGTATATAAACCTCGCGCTCATATTCTACGGAAACGTCGATTCAAGGGAGGTGGCGTCGGAGGCGCTTTCCGAAATAGACTCGGCAATGGTTGCCGCACAGGAGCTGGGGCTTGACATAGAGTACATCGCAATTAACGACGAGCTTGACGGGACGTANNGTGTCATGCGGCGGCGACCTTCAGACAAACATGCTCGGCGCATACGGCCAAAACGTCCTTGACGGCAGGCAAAGCCACTTCATAAGCCTTGACGAGCTTTCGGAAATATCCGCGGACGTGGCGTTTGTGGATATGTCGCTTCCGAACATAGACGACGTGACCGACGCCTTAGACAGCGATACCAAGGTGGTGTATATAGACAGCGCAGAGTTTGAGATGCCCACTGCCGCCCTTTCGGAGACGATAACTTATATAAACTCCGAACTGTCGGAATAGTATGGAAAGAAGATAAAAAAGAAGCCCGATTGATGATTAAAAATATCTTATGTCGGTTGACATAAAGAGTTTTCTGGGCTATTATAAAATGGCTGCAATAGAATACAGATTTGTTTTGTTTTAAATGTATACAAATATCAGGCGGGCAGACATGCCGCCGAAGAGACGAAAGGAATACTTAATGGCAAGATTTAAAAAGATAATATGCTTTGCTTTGGCCGCGGTTATGGCGCTCGGAACTCTTTGCGCCTGCTCAAGCATCGATGACACCGACCCGCAGACCGCTACAACGACATCTGAAAGCGTGACCGATACCCCCGCAACGGACGTCACATCCCAAACCGATACCCCCGCCGAAACTCAGCCGATTGCCGAGCCGGAAAACTGGAGCTACGATTTCGGATGGGAGTTTATATCGGAAAACGGACTTCAGTACATCTGGGACAGGCTTGACGAGGACACGAGGATGAACCTGGGCGAGGTTATGAACGCCATAAGAGACGTTCAGATGTACTGCCCGCTGACAGTCGGCGTGCCCAGAGACGAGGCGGAGAAGTTTTTGGAACTCGTCTCCAACTGCTCGATGTTTTACACCTACGCCAGCAACTCTTTCGGCCTTCACACCGATGAGAACGGCATAGTAAAGGGCGTGACTTTAAACTACCTTGTAAACTATGAGTCGGAGGCGGCTCAAAGATGCGAGGAGCTTGAGGCAAAGCTTCAGGAAATAATCGCGTCCGCCCCCACCGACAACGAGTTTGACAGAATAAGATATCTGCACGACTACCTTGTTTTAAACTGCGACTACGGCGAGGATGCGATAAGCCCCTTCTCGGCATACGGAGCCATAGTTGAGGGCATAGCTACCTGCCAGGGCTATGCGGACGGCATGCATCTTTTGCTGACAAGGGCGGGATTTGAAACCGCTTACGCCATAGGCCAGGGAACCGATACCGACGTCAAGCACAAGTGGAACTACGTAAAGTGCGAGGACGGACATTGGTACGTCATAGACCCGACGTGGGACGATCCGGAGAACAAAGACGACCCCGACTACATCGGATATGACTACCTGCTCGTCAGCGACGACATGCTCCTTAAAGACCACGCGACGAAGTTTGACAGCGACTACTACGAGGTTCCGGTTGCGGACTCGATGGATATGAACTTCCACATCATGGTCGGATATTACACCGACGACCCCGACGAGGCTTATGAAATACTTCTTAACCAGGCCATAGAGGCTGCCAGGGACGGCAGAATATATCTTTATCTCAGGAGCAGCACCGGCGACGCCATCGACAACATCTATACCGAGCTGACAAGCGGAACAGCCGGCGACAACAAGATACAGGATATAATCAAGCAGGCAAACGAGGCCGCGGGAACAAACTACGACTCCACAAGCTGGCTCAAGAGCCTTAACACAAATATAGGAACGCTTACCCTTACGCTGAAAGACGCGGAATAATAAATAAAAAGCAATATATGGAGGAATGAATATGAACAGCTTCAAAAAAATCTTGGCGTTTGTGCTTGCGGCGGTCATGTCAGTGTCGATGCTTGCCGCCTGCGGACAGACGGTGGAGGAGCCTGAAACCACAACCGCTCCCGATGTCACCACCGTATCCGAGCCTACGCAGGCGCCGGACGTTACTCAGGTTCCCGACAACACCGTAGCGCCCGACACAACAGCACCCACCACCACGCCGGAAGTGACGACCACACCCGCAACAACTACCGAGGCGACCACAACGTCTGTGGCGACTACAAGCGGCGACAACTTCACCGTTGAAGAGATGTCCGCCACGATGTACGCCACCGACGCGGTGAACGTAAGAAGCGGCCCGTCTGTCGATTATGACAGAATAGGCGGACTTCAGGCGGGAGACGTCGCAAACGTCACGGGACGCGCATCCACAGGATGGTACAGAGTGGACTATAACGGCAAGGTAGGATACGTAAGCAGCGCATACCTCACCACCGAGGCGCCGTCATCAGTCCCCGACACCGGCGACGACGATGAGGAAATAATCATTGACGACGGCGACGACGGCGATATCACCATCCCGGAGGGAACGGTTGAATACGGCGACTGGGCTTCCGACAACGGCTGGGAGTACATGCTCTCGCTTATGAAGGACTCCAAGTACGTAACCGTTTTGAATCAGATCGCAGAGGGCATGCAGAACCTCGAGACTGAGATACTTATAGAGCCTGTCATAACAGAGGACGAGGCAAGCGACTTCGCACAGCTCATACTCCCCCTCATAGCTGTTGAGTACTGCTATGTGGACAGAGTGGAAAGCGTTGACGTATACCCCGGCTCGGGAATAATCCGCAGCGTAAACGTATCTTACTACGTTGACACCAAGGCCGAGGCTGACGCTATGGTTGCAGAGTTAAGATCAAAAGTAAACAGCGTTATTTCAAACCTCAGAAGCTCGTGGTCAGACTATCAGAAGATTCAGTACCTGCACGACTGGCTGGTTCTCAACTCCACGCCTGATGAGGAGAGTATAGGCGGACCTCACGCTACAAACGCATACGGAGCTATCGTAGAGGGCGAGCCTACATGCTTGGGATACGCAAAGGGAATGTTCTACCTCCTTTCAAAGGCCGGTTATGACACCACCTTCGGCGTCGGCGTAGGAAACGAGGCAAAGCATATCTGGGTTAAGATTAAACTCGGCTCAGGCTGGTATAACATAGACGCAACGTGGGATGATCCGGTAACTCCTACCGCTGACGACCCCGACCTCGTGTACTACGATTACTTCCTCGTCACGGATGAATTTTTGGAGCGCTCATATGCTCAGATTTACGACATGAGATTCTTCAATGAGCCTTCTGCAAATTCGCTCACCTATAACTGGCATAACGTAAACGGCTACTACGCCACAAGCATGAGCGAGGCAGAGGACATAATCCGTCAGGCTACCGAGGATGCGGTAAGCGGCGGCGGAAGATATGAGTACGTTCGCATCAAGTTCTCCTCCGCAGACCTTTACAACGAGTTCTCATCTAAGTACACAAGAAACAACTACAACTCCGAGATACTCTCCGACATCTCTTCGAGCTACACTTGCGACAATAAGTACCTCGGCTCTAAGACCTGGACGCTCACATACAGACTCGACAGAGAGTAATTGCACATGCAAAATGTGCGCAACGCGCATACATGCATTCGCTCAAATTTCCCCTTCCGAAGACTTTCGGGAGGGGATTTTTGCGCGTGAAGTAATTTTTAAGGCAACAAAAAGATAATAAATCAATACTTATATGAAAAATGCACAAAACAGAATTTAAAAAGCTGTAGAATATGAATCTTTTAATGCATAACTCAAAGTGTTATAATCATAATAGTAAATTAAAGTTTTGATGTGATAAAGGGGGAGGCGCGCGTGACACACACGGGCAATGTGAAAAGGATTCTCTCATTAGCAATTGTTGCAATTATGATCTTTGCGCTTGTCGGATGCGGAAAGGATGAGCATAAAATAGTCAGGCTCACGCTTTCCACAAAGGATTCCGAAGCGATACTCGCCGCCGCCGGAATTGTCCTGCCCGACGCCGAAACGGCAGCCGGCGCGGGCACAACAGTGAAATATCACCACTGGGTAGACGGGTTCCACAACTACTCGGAGGATGAAATAGTAAACACGGGATATTGGACTTTCAGCCAAAAGTATAAGGGCGAGGTTGAGTGGATACAAACTACCTATGAGACGAGGTTTGACGACCTTGCAACCCTTATAATGGCGTCCACCCCGCCCGACTTTACAACCTGCTCGGTAAACACCTTCCCCGAAAAGTGCCTTAAAGGAATGTTCTTGCCGGTTGACGACTACATAGATTACACCGACCCGCTTTGGAGCGCCAACGCGGAGTTTGTTGACAGATATTTTTCGATGAACGGCCAGTCGTGGATAATATGCACGGATGTAAAAGCAACCGATGTTTGCGCGTACAACCGTCGAGTCATAAGCGAGTACGGATTTGACGACCCCGCGGAGCTTTACTATAACGACGAGTGGACGTGGGACGTCTTTTACGAGATGTGCATGGCGTTCAGAGATCCGGACGAGGACAGATACGCTCTTGACGGCTGGGCATGGCAGAACGCACTCGTAAACTCCACCGGAGTGACCGTAATAGCAATCGACGAGGACGGAAAGTTCGTATCAAATATAGATGCTCCGCAGCTTGAGAGCGTTGAGTCGCTGATATATGATTTGAATAAAAACGACTGCAACAGCCCGCAGGTTCTAAGGGGCGCGGATTACGACGGCATAGGAATGAAGGAGGGCTTGACGCTCTTCTGGCTCAGAGAAAAATGGGCGTTCACCGGACCCGTCGATGAGATGAGCAACATATGGGGCGATATAGCAGCCGGTGAAGTGATGTTTGCTCCCATTCCCAGAGAGGCAGAGGGCGACGGACTTTATTACCTCGGCGGTCAGCCGGTGGGCTACCACATGGTGATGGGCGCCCAAAACCCCGACGGCGTCGTGCTACTTTCAATGTGTGAAAGATTTAAGATAATTGACCCGACTGTCATTGACGTTGATACAAGACAGCTTAAAGAAATATATCTGTGGTCGGATGAAATGCTGGATATGAACGATGAGTGCCAGGAGCTTGCAAAGAACAATCCGATAGTGAACTTTGCCCCCGGCTGCCCGTCTCAGCTTTCGACTGCGGTAAACAACTGCATCATCGGCACAACCGGTGACAATCCTTCGACATGGGCGCAGCTCAAGGAAACCTACAGAGAACAGATAGACTACTACCTTGAAAAGCTGAATGCATACGTCGAAGAAGGAACTATGACATAATCACATCAAGTTTTCTCATAATTGACTCCTTTTTAGGGAAGCGACCGTCCTATGTAGAGGGCGGCCGTTTTCTTTGCGCAAAACATGCATGCCGGCGCGCTTTTTCACATAAATATATACGGCAGCAGCTATACATGCATTTGAAAGGAGTAAGCTATTATGCAGGAACAGCCGACGGCAGTCAAAAGACACAACCTGATACTTGAGGACAGACAAAAGCTTTCGATGTCCGGCGTCACAGACGTGGAGAGCTTTAACGACACCGAAATCTCCCTTTATACCTCCTTGGGCGAGCTGAGCATACGCGGCAAGGGCTTGCACGTCGATGCGATGAGCCTTGAAACCGCCGACATAACCATAACCGGCGAGATAAAGTCCCTCGTGTACGGCGATAAGGACAGGACAAAAAAGCCGTCCCTTTGGACTAAGCTTTCAAGATGAACGATAACATGTTTTTGGGAACAGCCACAGAAATCGCGCTTGCCGCCTACGCCGCAATGACAGGCGCGGTTTTGGGGGCGTTTTACGACCTGCTGCGCGCCGCACGCATGACGGTAAGACACTCCCGCCTCGCATGCGCCGCCGAAGATACCGTCTTTGCGCTTTTCTTCGGACTTGTGTTCTACGGCTTTTGCGTCGAACTGCTGGAGGGCAAGGCAAGACTGTTCGTGCTTGTGTTCATGGCAGCAGGATTTTTCTTGTATTTGAAAAGCCTCGGTAAAATATTGTCGGGTATATTGAGTACGGTGTTCAAATCTTTGGTCATACTATGCAAAAAACCACTTCGTTATTTGTGCGGGGTGACGGTTTTAAGGAGGCGCTCAAAAAAATCCGAAAAAGACCTTGCAGACTCTGAGCAAAATGGTGTATAATATATTTCGTATATTTATAGACTAAGCAAGGGAGGAACGAGGAAAGTGGCAAATAAGAATACCGCAGTTTCTGCGTCAAGCGAGACGGCGGTCGGCGAAGAGCTGAACACAAAGCGGAAAAAAGCCCGCAGAATAAGAAAGCGCCGTTCGCTGCTCTTTGATTTTTTGAAGCTTGCCGCATTTTCCGTCCTGCTTGTTTATTCCGTGGGCGTAATCATTTCCACCCAGGCTGACATAGCTCAGCAGGAGGCGGCGATAGAAAAGCTTGAAGAGGAGATAGCGCAGACTCAGCGTGAAAACGACGAGTACACAAGACTGCTTGCCGATAAGGACGAGACGGAGTATATGCTTTCCGCGGCGATAGAGCGCGGATACGCGTACCCCAGAGAAGTGCGCTTTTACCCCAAGAATATTCTTGACTGACAAGCCCGCAAATTTCATGCGCAGTGCGCACAAAATGACGTGAAAGAGGAAAAGGGAAAAACTTATATGCAGCTTGTGAAGGACAGCGTTGTCGAGGGCAAGGTAACAGGTATACTTAAATTCGGAGCTTTTGTCGATTTAGGCGAGGGCAAGAGCGGAATGGTACATATCTCCGAGGTGTCAAACGACTATGTCGAGGATATCAAGGATGTTTTGAAGGTGGGACAAACCGTAAAGGTCAGGGTAATATCGGTGGCTGACGACGGCAAGATAGCCTTGTCGATAAGAAAAGCCGATAAGAAAAACTCCGACCGCGACTTTAAGAACAAGAACGGCAGCAAAGGCGGCAAGCCGTTCGGAAAATATCAGGGCGGAATGTCGAAGGATTCGGACAGGGACTATGCTCCGGCTAAAAAGCATCAGGCTCAAAAAAAGCAGCCCGCTAAAAAGGAGCAGATAAATATAGAGGATCTTGAGTATGCATACGAGCCGAGGTCTACGCCGACAAACGCGGGCTTTGAGGACATGCTCTCAAGGTTTAAGGCATCCAGTGAGGACAGGATGTCCGTTTTGAAGAAAAACATGGACATAAAAAAGAAGGGCGGCAGGAGAAGATAAACTTGCCGCAAAAAGTCAAACGGCAAATAAGCCGGAGCATGCGCACAGCTCGTGCAAAAAACGCATGCGGCGCCGCCGCGCCTTGAAAAAACACGGCGGCAAAAAAGCCGAGCAAAGGGCTTTTGACCGGGAGGTAAAACGCATAATAATGGCTAAATCATTTAAGAAAATTCACGCGGCGCTTGCTTTGGTGCTGGCGCTTTGCACGCTTTTGCTCTGCGGCTGCGAGTCGGACAGAGTTGTAGCGGGCGAGGAATACATACTCGCCGCAAGACAGGCGTATGCAGCGCTTGACTCCGCCAGAGTAGACGTTATAAACGATGCAACCGGCGTGTCGGAGCAGATATTCATCTATAAGTACGACGAAAAAGGCATAATGACCTACTCGTATATAGGACGCTCGGAAGATATAAGCATAGCGCAGTATAACAACGGCTACGAGCAGTTCACAAACGAAAACGGCGAGTATACAAGCCTTGAGTCCACCGACGACGGCTTCGCAGCTTACTCAAAAGATGCGCCCTACCCCTACGCAAGCGAGGGATTGATACTATTTTATAAGAAGGCCGTAATCGACGAGCAGTCGTACATCGCCCAAAATGAGGACGCCATAGAGGTTTGCCACGTTTACGACGTGTCAAAGCTCGACGGAACCGGCGCGGACGACTCACTCACAAGCTTTGTCGTCAAGTACTACTTCGACGGCGAGGGAAATCTTCTGTTCATGCAGGAGATATCCGAAATGGCTGAGCCGGACGGCGCTGTTGAAACGCACTCCTATTCCATTTATATAACCGAGAGAAACGAGGTAGATTCAGTTCCCAACCTCGTCGAAAACCCCGACGACCCGCAGATTCCCGATCTTGACCTCGATTCTATAGTCTAAATGCGCATAACGTGCGCCATGTATGCATGCGCGCCGCAAATTAAACCGAGTATATGCCCCGCGCGAGGCGGCAGATGCAGCTTTTGTGTCGAATTTTGTCGAATGAACGGCAAAATTCGCTGCGCATCCGCCTTGGCGGGGTTGTTTTGTATAAAAAGCACAAACGCGCGGCAAAAATAATTTAAAAATTCTACGCGATTTTGGGCTTGCAAAAATGAAAAAAAGCTTGAAAACGGCACGTTCCGATGTTATTATATTTCTTGCGTGACTGCAAAAGATATGCGATGAAGCTGAAGGTTGCCGGCGGTGCGCCGGGTAATTTCAGCCGAGTATGTCCGATTTTAAACCGGGCGACTGTAATAACGACACGGTATGTGCTTTAGCATCTTGCGGCAACAGAGTTGTGCGGCTGCGGCGATGAGTCGGGGCGAGTGCGGCTTTGCTTGCGTCTAAATGTACATTGTAACCGCTGACGTTTTATGTCCTCCGAAAAACGAAAGTTTTTCGGTTTTTTTATGAGGACGGACGAAACGCACGGCAACGTGTTAAAAACAGACGAGCTTAAAAAAGCTCCGCCCCCAATTAAATGGATAAGACTTAAGGAGGCGTTTTAAATGGCAGTCAATGAAAAGATAAGAATCAAGATCAAAGGATACGAGCACACGAACGTAGACGCTGCAGCTGCTAAGATAGTAGAAGCTGCTAAGAGAAGCGGCGCTAAGGTTTCAGGCCCCATCCCGCTCCCTACGGATAAGGAGATCGTCACGATTTTGCGTGCGGTTCACAAGTACAAGGACAGCCGTGAGCAGTTCGAGCTTAGAACCCACAAGAGACTTATAGACGTTCTTCACCCCACAAACGACACTACTTCTGCTCTGCAGAATCTTGAGCTTCCTGCTGGTGTTGACATCGTAATGGAGATCAAGTAATCTCCTAAAGAAATCGCAAACCCGATTTCTCAGCGATACGGACACGACAGGTCATGTCGGCACTGCCGACCAATAACCATAGGAGGAGTACTGAAATGAAGAAAGGCATCATCGGAAAGAAGATCGGAATGACCCAGATCTTTGACGAGACCGGAAAGGTTATTCCGGTATCGGTTATCGAGGCAGGTCCTTGCGTAGTTGTACAGAAGAAGACCACCGACAACGACGGCTATGAGGCTGTTCAGCTCGGCTTCGGAGACGCTACCGCAAAGAGCCTCAAAAAGCCCCTTACGGGACACTTCAAGAAGGCGGACGTCGCTCTTAAGAAGACCCTCAAGGAGTTTAGACTCGAGGACATCTCGGGACTTAACGTAGGCGACATAATCAAGGCGGATCTCTTTGCTGCCGGCGACATAGTAGATGTTTGCGGCACCAGCAAAGGTAAGGGATTTGCCGGCACCATCAAGCGTTGGAACAACCACAGACTCAAGGAAACGCACGGTACCGGACCCGTTCACCGTCACGCAGGATCAATGGGCGCATGCTCTACACCTTCGAGAATATTCAAGGGCAAGGGAATGCCCGGACATCTCGGTGCAGAGAGAGTTACCATTCAGAACCTCGAAGTCGTCAAGGTTGACGCAGAAAACAATCTCATCGCTGTAAAGGGCGCAATCCCCGGCCCCAAGAACGGCATAGTTACCGTTTGCAACAGCGTTAAGAAGGCTTAGTGGAAGGAGGAAGTAACCAATGTCTAAGGTTTCCGTTTATGATATTAAGGGCAATGTAGTTGCCGACACTGAGCTTAACGATGAAATATGGGGAGTTGAACCCAACGTCCCCGTTATGCATGCCGTAGTTGTAAACTACCTTGCAAATCAGAGACAGGGCACACAGTCCACTCTCACAAGAACCGAAGTTTCCGGCGGCGGCAAGAAGCCCTGGAGACAGAAGGGCACCGGTCATGCAAGACAGGGCTCTACAAGATCTCCTCAGTGGGTGCACGGCGGTATCGCCCTGGGACCCAAGCCCCGCAGCTACAGATTCACAATAAACAAGAAGGTCAGAAGACTTGCAATGAAGTCCGCGCTTTCGGCCAAGCTTGCCGAGAACGGCGTAGTTGTTGTAAACAACCTCGACTTCGAGTCGATAAAGACTAAAAACGTCGTAGATATGCTCAAGGCTTTGGGAGCTGACGGCAAGGCGCTCATAGTAATGCCCGCCGTTGACGAGAAGGTCATCAAGAGCGCAAGAAACATCCCCGGCGTAAAGACCACTCTTGTAAATACTCTTAATGTATACGACATACTCAACTGCGACAAGTTCATCGTAGTCACCGATGCTGTAGCTAAGATCGAGGAGGTTTATTGCTAATGGTAAAGACTGCTCAGGATATTATTTTGAAGCCGGTTATCACCGAAGCCTCCATGGAGGATCTCAGAGCCGGCAAGTACACCTTTAAGGTGGCTCTCACCGCAAACAAGATAGAGATAAAGGATGCGGTTGAGGAGATATTCGGTGTAAAGGTTGCAGATGTGCACACCATGAGAGTCAGAGGCCGCTACCGCAGGATGGGCAGAAACGAAGGCACCACTCCCGCGTGGAAGAAGGCTATAGTGACCTTGGCTAAGGGTTCAAAGAGCATAGCGTTCTTTGACGGAATGATCTAAGAGCCGAGGCAGTAAGTATGGGAGGCATGCGCTTCCCGCAAAACCTAAGTTTTAAGGAGTGAAATACACATGGCTATAAAGAGCTATAAGCCGACCTCCAACGGACGCCGCGGCATGACTGTAACAGATTACAGCTGCCTGTCCAAGGTCGCTCCCGAGAGAAGCCTTCTCGAACCCATGAGAAAGACCTCCGGAAGAAACAGCTATGGCAGAATCACCGTTCGCCATCACGGCGGCGGACAGAGAAGAAAATACCGTGTAATCGACTTCAAGAGAAACAAGCTCGACATGAATGCGACCGTTCTCACATTAGAGTACGATCCCAACCGTTCGGCTCACATCGCTCTTGTAAAGTACGAGGACGGTGAGAAGAGATACATCCTGGCTCCCAACGGCCTTAAAGTAGGCGACACAATCTGCGCAGGCGCAGAGGCAGACATCAAGCCCGGAAACGCTCTTCCCCTTATCAACATCCCCGTTGGTACATTTATTCACAACATCGAGCTTTACCCCGGCAAGGGCGCACAGCTCGTAAGATCCGCCGGAAACATGGCACAGCTTATGGGCCGTGAGGGCGCAAGAGTATTGGTAAGACTCCCCTCCGGTGAGATGCGTTACGTTCCCTCCGACTGCATGGCTACCATCGGTCAGGTAGGAAACATCGATCACGAAAACGTGCACCTGGGCAAGGCGGGCAGAAAGCGCCACATGGGCGTAAGGCCTACCGTTCGCGGATCTGTTATGAACCCCTGCGACCACCCGCACGGCGGTGGAGAAGGCAAGTCTCCTGTCGGACGTCCTTCCCCTGTTACTCCTTGGGGCAAGCCTACCATGGGCTACAAGACCAGAGCTAAGCACAACCGCTCTGACAAGTTCATCGTAAAGCGCCGCAATGACAAGTAATTTGAAAGGAGGCAGATGAATAAATGGGTAGAAGCGTTAAGAAGGGACCTTATGTACAGGAGTCCCTCTACAAGAAAGTAGTCGCCATGAACGAATCAGGCGAAAAGAAAGCAATAAAGACATGGAGCCGCGCGTCGGTTATCTTCCCTGAATTCGTTGGTCATACATTTGCCGTCCACGACGGACGCAAGCACGTTCCGGTATATGTCACTGAGGATATGGTAGGACATAGGTTGGGTGAGTTCGCTCCGACAAGAACCTTTAAGGGTCACGCCGGATCTAAGACATCCAACAACGGTAAGTAGGCCGAAAGGAGGACAAATCAATGGAAGCAAGAGCAGTATTGAGAACTGCACGAATTGCTCCTCGTAAGGTTGAGATAGTCCTCAATCTTATCAGAGGAAAGGACTTGGATATGGCGCTTGCAATAGTCAAGCACACACCCAAGGCTGCCTGTGAGTATTTAGAAAAGCTTCTGGCTTCGGCCGCCGCAAACGCTGAGAACAACTTCAACATGGACAAAAGAAACCTCTATGTTGCAGAGTGCTTCGTTTGCCCGGGACCGATTATGAAGAGAATCATGCCCAGAGCTAAGGGCAGAGCTTACAGAATCCTTAAGAGAACATCTCACATCACAGTGGTTCTCAAGGAAAAGGACTAAGTCGGAAGAGGAGGTAAACTATGGGTCAAAAAGTGAATCCCCACGGACTCCGTGTGGGAATTATAAAGGACTGGGATTCCCGTTGGTTTGCAGATAAGAGCACTTTCGGCAATACCCTTGTTGAGGATTACAACATCCGCAAGTTCATTAAGAAGAACCTGTACGCAGCAGGAGTTCCCAAGATAGAAATCGAAAGATTCGCTAACAAGGTAAAGATCAACATCCATTGCGCCAAGCCCGGTCTCGTAATCGGAAGAGGCGGAGAGGCTATAGAGAAGCTCAGAGCACAGATAGAGGCCATGATAGGCAAGACGGTAAACCTCAACATATTTGAGGTCAAGTCTCCCGACCTCAACGCTCAGCTCGTTGCGGAGAAGATAGCGCTTGATCTTGAAAACAGAGTATCCTTCAGAAGAGCGATGAAGTCCGCAGTTGCAAGAGCCATGAAGCTCGGCGCAAAGGGCATAAAGGTAAAGGCATCCGGACGTTTGGGCGGAGCCGAAATCGCAAGAAGCGAGAGCTACCACGAAGGAACCATCCCCCTCCAGACAATAAGAGCCGACATCGACTACGGCACGGCAGAGGCTGCCACCACCTACGGAAGAATCGGCGTCAAGGTGTGGGTGTATAAGGGCGAAGTTCTCAAGGGCGAAGCTCCTAAGACCGAGGAGAGACCCGACAGAAAGCGTCGTTCAAGAAACGGCGACGACAGACCTCGCCGCCGCGACAACAGAAACAGACAGGACAGAGCCGACAGAGCCGAGAGAACGGACAGAGCGGACAGAGCAGAGAAAAGAGAAGGAGGTAATAAGTAATGTTACTTCCAAAGAGAGTAAAGTATCGTAAGCAGCAGCGCGGCCGCATGAAGGGCATGGCTACAAGAGGAAACAAGGTTGCGTACGGAGAGTACGGACTTGCGGCGCTCGAGCCGTCATGGATCACCTCACAGCAGATAGAGGCAGCCCGTATTGCGATGACCCGTTACATCAAGCGTGGCGGACAGGTGTGGATAAAGATATTCCCCGACAAGCCGGTAACGTCAAAGGCGCTCGGTACCCGTATGGGATCCGGTAAAGGAACACCCGATCACTGGGTAGCAGTAGTAAAGCCGGGCAGAGTGATGTTTGAGATCGCGGGCGTAAGCGAAGAAGTTGCAAGAGAGGCAATGCGTCTTGCTATGCACAAGCTTCCTATCAAGTGTAAGTTCGTAGCGAAAGAATCTTCAGAAACGGGTGGTGAGCAATAATGAAGGCAAGTGAAATCAAAGAAATGACTCTTGTAGAGCTTAACAATAAGCTTGTCGACCTTAGAAAAGAGCTGTTCAACCTTCGTTTTCAGCATGCTGTAAACCAGCTTGACAACCCTATGAGGATTAAGGCTGTTAAGAAGGATATTGCTCGTGTAAAAACCTTCATTCGTGAACAAGAGTCCAAGTAATTGAGAGGAGGATTTACTGTGAGCGAAAGAAAGCTTAGAAAGACAAGAGTGGGCAAGGTAGTTTCCGACAAGATGGACAAGACAATCGTCGTAGCTATCGAGGACAACGTAATGCACCCTCTTTACAAGAAGATCATCAAAAGAACCGTAAAGTTCAAGGCTCATGACGAAGAGAACGCAGCTCACGAAGGCGACAAGGTAGAGATCATGGAGACCCGTCCCCTTTCTAAGGACAAGAGATGGCGTCTTGTCAGAGTCGTAGAGCAGGCCAAGTAATTAAAATATGATTAGCAAGTTGAGCGCATACGAAAGCCCGACGGCATGTATGTGAACTCAGATTTTCTAAACACTGAAAGGAGGAACTTGCTGTGATACAGATGCAGACAAGGCTCAAGGCTGCTGACAACACAGGAGCAAAGGAGCTCATGTGCATAAGAGTTTTGGGCGGCACTCGCAGAAAGTACGCCAATATCGGCGACATAGTCGTTGCTTCGGTAAAGAAGGCTGCTCCGGGCGGAATGGTCAAGAAGGGCGACGTTGTAAAAGCAGTAATCGTTCGTTCAGCTAAGGGTCTTCGTCGCGAGGATGGAACCTACATTCGTTTCGACGAGAACGCGGCTGTTATAATTAAGGAAGATAAAACACCCAGGGGAACACGTATCTTTGGCCCTGTTGCCAGAGAGTTAAGAGACAATGACTTTGTAAAGATCATGTCTTTGGCCCCCGAGGTACTTTAAGGAGGATCCGCAGTTATGAATAAGATTCATGTTAAAACCGGCGACTCCGTAGTCATCCTCAGCGGCAAGGATAAGGGCAAGCGCGGAAAGGTGCTTGCGGTATCCCCCAAGGAGGGTAAGCTCATAGTTGAAGGCTGCAACATTGCCACCAAGAGCGTAAAGCCCCGCAGAAGAGGCGAAGCAGGCGGCATAGTAAAGGCCGAGGCAGCTATGTACTCAAGCAAGGTAGCTCTTGTTTGCCCCAAGTGCGACAAGGGCGTAAGATACGGCGTCAAGATTGACGGCGACGGCAACAAGGTAAGAGTTTGCAAGCACTGCGGTGCCGAGATCAAGTAGGAGGACGAACATGGCAAGATTAAAAGAACAGTATGTCAGCGAAATAGCTCCTGCGCTTATGAAGAAGTTCGGCTACAAGAACGTTATGCAGATACCCAAGCTCGACAAGGTGGTTATAAACGTAGCATGCGGCGAGGCCAAGGAGAACTCCAAGGTTATCGACGCTGTCATGAACGACCTTGCAGCCATCACCGGTCAGAAGCCGATAGTGTGCAAGGCCAAGAAGTCGGTTGCAAACTTCAAGCTCCGTGAGGGCATGCCCATAGGAGTAAAGGTAACTCTTCGCTCCGACAAGATGTACGAGTTTGTAGACAGGCTTTTCAATGTTGCGTTCCCGCGCGTTCGTGACTTCAAGGGCATAAGCGCTAATTCCTTCGACGGCAGAGGCAACTACTCCACCGGCGTAAAGGAGCAGCTCATATTCCCCGAGATCGAGTTCGACAAGGTTGACAAGGTTCGCGGAATGGACATCAACTTCATCACAACAGCAAAGACAGACGAAGAAGCAAAGGAGCTGCTTTCATTGCTCGGCGCTCCCTTCGCCAAGTAAGAGGAGGATACAAAATGGCTAAGAAAGCTATGGTTTTAAAGCAGCAGGCTAAGCCTAAGTACTCAACTCGTGCTTACAACAGGTGCAAGATATGCGGAAGACCCCATGCATACCTGAGAAAGTACGGCATCTGCCGTATCTGCTTCAGAGAGCTCGCACATGACGGTCAGATTCCGGGAGTTAAGAAGGCAAGCTGGTAACAATTTCAGCAAAGGAGGCAACACAGTATGCAGATTACTGATACAATAGCTGACTTGTTGACGAGAATTCGCAACGCAAGCTCGGCAAAGCACGCTACTGTAGATATTCCTGCTTCCAACGTGAAAAAGGCGATTGTTGAGATACTTCTCAACGAGGGCTACATCAAGTCCTATCAGGTCGTTGAGGACGGTAAGCAGGGTATCATAAGAATAACACTTAAGTATGACGAGAACAGAACACCGGTAATCTCCGGCATAAGAAGAGTATCTAAGCCCGGTCTTAGAATTTACTCAAGCTGCGAGGATATGCCTAAGGTTATGAGAGGCCTTGGAGTTGCGATTGTTTCCACTTCAAAGGGCATCATCACCGACAAGAAAGCAAGAGAGCTTGGCGTCGGCGGAGAGATTCTCGCGTTCGTCTGGTAAGGAGGCTGTCATGTCAAGAATAGGTTTAATGCCGATCAGCGTTCCTTCAGGCGTACAGGTCACTGTTGCAGAGGGCAACGTGGTAACAGTAAAGGGCCCTAAGGGCACCCTTACACAGAAATTCAATCCCGCGCTCACGCTCAAGGTTGAGGATGGCGTTGTACACGTAATCCGCCACGACGACGAGCAGCAGACCAAGGCACTTCACGGACTTACAAGGTCCTTGCTGCACAACATGGTTGAGGGCGTGGTTCACGGCTACTCCAAGTCGCTTATCATCGAGGGAGTAGGTTACAGAGCGGCAAAGCAGGGCAAGAACGTAGTTCTCACTCTGGGATTTTCGCATCAGGTAACCATCTCTGAGACAGAGGACATCAAGCTTGAGGTTCCTCAGCCCAACCAGATAATAGTAAGCGGCATAGACAAGCAGAAGGTAGGTCAGTTTGCCTGCGAAGTACGCGCAAAGCGTCCGCCTGAGCCTTACAAGGGCAAGGGAATCCGCTATGACGGCGAGGTTATCATCCGCAAGGAAGGTAAGGCCGGTAAAGGCGCAAAGAAGTAAATAAGGAGAGTAAACGACTATGATAAAATTAGTTGACAGAGCTAAGGCAAGAGCGAAGAGACATGCAAGAGTCCGCGCTAAGGTCAGCGGCACGGCACAGTGCCCCCGTCTTAACGTGTTCCGCTCCGCCAAGCACATATATGCTCAGGTAATAGACGATGTTACCGGAACAACTCTCTGCGCCGCTTCAAGCATGGAAAAGGGCTTTGAAGGAAACGGTGGAAACGTCGAAGGCGCAAAGAAGGTCGGTCAGATGATCGCCGAGGCATGCAAGGCCAAGGGAATCGAGGAAGTCGTATTCGACAGAGGCGGTTACGTATATCACGGACGTGTTCAGGCACTTGCCGACGGCGCTCGTGAGGGCGGACTTAAGTTCTAAAAGGAGGTACAGTATTTTGGTTAGAATAGATGCTTCATCAATGGAACTTACCGATACCGTCGTATCCATTAACCGCGTATCCAAGACTGTTAAGGGCGGACGCATAATGAAGTTTGCCGCGCTGGTTGTAGTAGGCGACAAGAACGGAACTGTCGGATTCGGTATCGGAAAGTCGGGAGAAGTTACCGACGCAATAAGAAAAGGAATAGCAGACGCCAAGAAGAACCTTATCAAGGTATCCCTCAAGGGCACAACCATTCCCCACGAGGTAGTAGGCGCGTACGGAGCAGGCAGAGTGTTGATGAGACCCGCAGCCCCCGGTACCGGAGTTATCGCAGGCGGCCCTGTTCGTTCCGTAATAGAGGCAGCCGGAATAAAGGACATAAGAACAAAGTCCCTGCGTTCCAACAACCCCTGCAACGTTGTAAGGGCGACCTTCAACGGTCTTATGAGCCTCAAGTCCGCTGAAGAGGTGGCAAATAAGAGAGGCAAGACAGTAAAGGAATTATTCTGAGGAGGTTAGAGATTTATGGCATCCATAAAGATTGAGCTCGTAAAGAGCCTCAACGGCAGACTCAAGGACCAGATCGCTACAGCTAACTCCTTAGGTCTACGCAAAATAGGTGACGTTTCGGTTCAGCCCGACAACGCACAGACGAAGGGTAAAATCAACAAGATCGTACACCTGATTAAAGTCACCGAAGCATAAAACAAGGAGGTGCGAACAAATGAAATTGCATGATTTAGCACCTGCTGAAGGCTCAAACAAGGACGTCAAGAGAATCGGAAGAGGACACGGCTCCGGACAGGGCAAGACAGCGGGCAAGGGACATAAGGGTCAGAACGCGCGTTCGGGCGGCGGTGTAAGACCGGGCTTTGAAGGCGGTCAGACCAGACTTGCAAGAAGAATCCCCAAGAGAGGCTTCAACAACATATTTGCGGCTAAGTATACAGCAATCAACGTTTCCGACCTCGAGAAATTCGTAGACGGCACAGTCGTTGATACTGAGCTTTTGATAGCAGCCGGAGTTGTCAAGAACGGCGGCAACGGCATCAAGGTACTGGGCAACGGAGAGCTTACAAGAAAGCTCACCGTCAAGGCAGCTGCTTACTCTGCATCCGCTAAGGAGAAGATCGAGAAAGCCGGCGGAGAGGCAGAGGTGGTCTAAGTGCTTCAGACATTGCGAAACGCTTGGAAGGTAGTCGATATAAGAAAGAAGATTCTTTACACCCTGCTCATAATCGTGATTTACAGACTGGGCGGATATATACCGGTTCCCTTTCTTGATTCCAGCGCCATAAGCGCTATGATCGAAGGCAGCAACAACATTTTCAGCTACCTCAACACCCTTTCCGGAGGAACGTTCGGAAGAGCAACGCTTTTGTGCCTTTCGATTTCCCCCTATATCAATGCACAGATCATCATTCAGCTTTTAACCTTCGCCATACCTCCCCTTGAGAGACTCTCAAAGGAGGGCGAGGCAGGAAGGGCAAAGATAAACAAGATCACAAAGTATACCACGCTCGGAATTGCGCTTTTGCAGTCATGGGGCTACTACGTGGCACTCAAGAGCCAGGGCGCACTCACCTACACCACAGGTTTCTCAAAGGTCTTGTCCGAGATAGTCATCATCGCATGCTTTACCGCAGGCGCGATGCTCGTAATATGGCTCGGCTCACTCATTGACAAGAAGGGCATAGGAAACGGAATTTCAATGCTCTTGTTTGCCGGTATCATCGCCGACATTCCGTCGTCGTTCGGTTCAACGTTTGCAATGCTCGGCCAGTCGGGCGAGGCTTTGCAGATAGCTCTTATCCCGATAATCATAATCATCTTTGTTCTCATGATAGTGTTCATCATCTTCATGGACAACGCAGAGAGAAGAATACCCATTCAGTACGCTAAGCGTGTTGTGGGAAGAAAGATGTACGGCGGACAGAGCACCTACCTGCCGATAAAGATAGCTATGTCAGGCGTAATGCCCATAATCTTTGCGATGAGCATTATGTCAATACCTCAGACGGTTGAGATGTTCACCGGCGCCCCTGAGGCGGGAACATTCTGGTATGGATTCTTAAGAGTGTTCAGCTACACCCACCCCGTGTACGCCACCCTCTACTTCATACTGATAATCCTGTTCAGCTACTTCTATGTTTCCATGCAGTATAATCCCATGGAGATAGCAAACAACCTCCGCCAGAACAACGGCGGCATCCCCGGAATACGCCCCGGCGCTCCTACATCGGAGTACATCACAAGAGTGCTTTCAAAGCTCGTTTTGGTCGGCGCGTTCTTCCTCGGCGTTGTTGCAATATTCCCGATTATATTCGCACAGATCACAGGCATAGGAAACCTCGCATTGGGCGGAACTTCAATCCTCATCGTCGTAAGCGTTGCGCTTGAGACGGTAAGACAGCTTGAGTCTCAGCTCATGGTTCGTCACCACAAGGGATTCCTTGAGTAATTAAGCACACCTGACACACAGACGGCAGGCATTAAGGCAGTGCCCGGCACTAAGGCGCATTGTTATGCGTGATGCTGAAGTGCCGAGCGGGTTTTAGGAAAGGAGACGTTTATGAATTTGATTTTGTTAGGCGCACCGGGCGCAGGCAAAGGAACTCAGGCTGAGGTCATATGCGCAGCCAAGGGTATTCCCGCAATCTCAACCGGTAACATGTTAAGAGAAGCGGTCAAGAACGGCACACCCAGCGGACTTGCGGCGAAGAGCTACATGGACAAGGGCGAGCTTGTTCCCGACGATGTTGTCATCGGGATTTTAAAGGACAGAATTTCGCAGGACGACTGCAAGAACGGATTCATTCTCGACGGCTTCCCCCGCACTGTTCCGCAGGCGGAGGCTCTCGACAAGATGGGCGTGAAGATAGACAAGGTCATCGAGATATACGTCCCCGATGAGACCATTGCCAGAAGGCTTTCGGGCAGACGCGTCTGCGAAAAGTGCGGCTGCTCCTACCACGTAGAGTACAAGCCCACAAAGGTTGAGGGCGTATGCGACGCATGCGGCGGAAAGCTCATAACCCGTAAGGACGATGAGCCGGCAACGGTTTTGGACAGACTCAAGGTCTACCATGAAAAGACCGCTCCGCTCAAGGACTTTTACTTTGCGCAGGGAAAGCTTGTAACCGTAATAGGTCAGGAAGAGGTATCAAAGACGTCAAAGCTGACACTTGAGGCTTTAGAGGCATAAAACGTGATAAACATAAAATCAGCAAAAGACCTTGCTAAAATGCGCAAGGCAGGAGCAATAACAGCCGGCGCGCTTGTCGCTGCGGGTAACGCAATACACAGCGGAATGAGCACCAAGGAGCTTGATAAGGTTATACACAACTACATCACCTCCCACGGTGCAAAGCCCTCGTTTTTGGGCTATGCGGGATTCCCCGGTTCTGCATGCATATCCGTAAACGACACGGTCATACACGGCATACCGTCGCCTGACATAAAAATAGCCGACGGAGATATCGTGTCGGTAGACGTCGGAGCTTATATAGACGGCTTCCACGGCGACGCTGCAAAGACGTTCGCCGTAGGACAGATATCCGACGAGGCAAAAGCGCTTTTGGCTGTAACCGAGGAAAGCCTGATGCTTGCCATATCAATGGCTAAGCCGGGCGTGAGAATCGGCGACTTGTCAGCAGCTATTCAGGAGTACAACGAATCGAGGGGCTACGGAGTGGTGAGAGAGTACGTCGGACACGGCGTCGGCTCCGAGCTGCACGAAGACCCCGAGGTTCCCAACTTCGGTCGCGCGGGACACGGTCCCAGGCTTGCGGCGGGAATGGTCATAGCCATAGAACCGATGATCACCGCGGGAAGCCCTGCGGTAAAGGTTTTGCCGGACGGCTGGACAGTCAAGACCAAAGACGGCTCGCTTGCGGCGCATTTTGAGCATACAATCGCAATAACGTCAGACGGTGCGCAAATACTCACCGTGCCTGAATAAGGAGGACGTTTGTGAATATAGTCAAGGGCAGCGTGGTAAAATCCACTGCGGGTCGAGATCAAGGCAGCTTATTCGTTGCGACGGCTGTCGAGGACCGCTTCGTTTTTATCGCCGACGGCAAGGAGCGAAAGCTCGAGCACCCGAAGCGAAAGAATGTTAAACACATTTCACCGACCGGCAGCCGGATAGACACCAACGGCCTGACGAACAAAAAACTTAAAAAGCTTCTTTCGGAGCTTACGACCCAAAGCTCTGACGAAGCCGGCAGCGACCGGACGAGATGATAAGAAAGAGGATTGCAATGTCAAAAGAAGATGTAATTGAACTTGAAGGCACTGTTATAGAGGCTCTGCCGAGCGCAAAGTTTCAGGTGGAGCTTGCAAACGGTCACAGGATTCTCGCCTATGTATCCGGAAAGCTGGGAATGAACCACATAAGAATCGTTCCCGGAGATAAGGTAACGGTCGAGATGTCACCCTACGATCTGTCCAAGGGCAGAATCACGTGGAGATCCAAATAAAAAAACATGTAAACATGCGAAGCGCCGCAGAGCGCTGCGCTACTATTTGAAGGAGGAATTTCAATGAAAGTAAGACCTTCAGTTAAACCGATGTGCGAGAAGTGCAAGGTAATAAGACGCAAGGGCAAGGTTATGGTCATTTGCGAGAACCCCAAGCACAAGCAGCGTCAGGGATAAAAACAGTTAATGGAGGTGCCCATAAAATATGGCTCGTATAGCAAGTATAGACCTTCCCAGAGAAAAGAGAATCGAAGCGGCTCTCACATATATCTATGGAATAGGTCAGCCTACGGCGACAAAGATCTGCAAGGAGACAGGCGTTAACCCCGATATAAGAGTTAAGGATTTGTCGGAGGACGACGTTGCCAAGCTGCGTGAATACGTCGACAAGCATCTTATAGTTGAGGGCGACAGAAGAAGAGAAGTTCAGCTCAACATCAAGAGACTTATCGAGGTCGGATGCTACCGCGGTACACGTCACCGCAAAGGCCTTCCGGTAAGAGGTCAGAGAACAAAGACCAACGCAAGAACCCGCAAGGGACCCAAGAAGACTATCGCCAACAAGAAGAAGTAAGGAGGGATATGAGACATGGCTCAAAATAAGACTACCGGCAAGAAGACGGTTGTTCGCCGCCGCAGAGAAAGAAAGAATATTGAGCAGGGACAGGTTCATATCCAGTCCACGTTCAACAACACCATCGTCACCATCACCGATATGCAGGGCAACGCGATTTCGTGGGCGTCCGCAGGAGGACTCGGATTCAGAGGCTCCAAGAAGTCTACTCCGTTCGCTGCTCAGACCGCAGCCGAAACAGCTGCAAGAGCTGCTAAGGAGCACGGACTCAAGATCGTTGAGGTATATGTAAAGGGACCCGGCCAGGGAAGAGAAGCGGCTATCCGTGCTCTTCAGTCTGAGGAGCTTGAGGTAAGACTTATAAAGGACGTTACTCCCATTCCTCACAATGGCTGCCGTCCTCCCAAGCGCCGCAGAGTATAGTTTAAGTATCCTTGATACGTATGCGGTGACCGCGAAAAAGTACCGAGTTTACGAAGTTTACTCGGCGTCGGGACAGACCCGATATTATTTAAAAAACGGAGGAAATTTATAATGGCACTTAACAAGGAACCCATTCTTAAAAAATGCAAGGCTCTGGGCATCAGCCCCATGGTAATGGGCGTTGCAAAGGAAACAAAGAGAGACCCCAAGGCAAACGTCAGAAAGAAAGAATCCGAGTATGCTATGCAGCTCAAGGAGAAGCAGAAGCTCAAGTTCATCTACGGCGTTCTCGAGAAGCAGTTCAGACACATCTACGAGAGAGCTGAAAAGATGGAGGGTCAGGCGGGTGCAAACCTTCTCACCCTTTTGGAGCTCAGACTTGACAACGTCGCCTTCAGAATGGGTCTTGCGACCACAAGACGTGAGGCAAGACAGCTCGTTTCCCACGGTCATTTCAACGTGAACGGCTCAAGAGTAGACATCCCTTCTTACAGAGTAAAGGTAGGCGACGTCATCGCTCTCAGAGAGAACTCCAAAAAGAGCACCAAGTTCAAGGAGATCGTTGAGACCACCAACGGCAGACTTATTCCCACATGGCTCACCGTTGACAAGGATAACCTTACGGCAACCGTAACAAGACTCCCCGTCAAGGATGACCTCGACTACGAGGTAGAGGAGCACATGATCGTCGAGTTGTACTCTAAATAATGACGCCGGCATGATGAACGCCGCCGCAAAAATCTGTGCAGCGATTTTGCGTTCACGCCGTATTTGCTTGTGGTTCAGGTCGGGCATGACGCCCGCCTGCCGAAGCTGTCATTAAAGGACACAGGGAACATGATGTGCGGCAGGAGCTGCGCGTCACAGAAAAGAAATGGAGGCTACAATGTTAGAAAAAATTGAAAAGCCGGATATAGAAACAGTCGAGCTTAAAAGCAACGGAACATACGGCAAGTTTGTTTTGGAGCCTTTAGAGCGCGGCTACGGCACGACTATCGGCAACAGCCTTAGGCGTGTATTGCTTTCATCTCTCCCGGGTGTAGCCGTTACGTCTATCAAGATAGACGGCGTACAACACGAACTATCAACAATTCCGGGCGTCAAGGAGGATGTGGCGGAGATCGTACTCAACCTCAAGGGACTCACCGCAAAGCTTTACTGCGACGGACCCAAGACGGTTTACATCGAAGCTGAGGGCGAGTGCAAGGTCACCGCGGGCGACATAAAGACCGATTCAGAGGTAGAAATACTCGTCCCCGACATGCACATAGCTACTCTCGACACCGGAGCAAAGCTCTATATGGAAATAGTACTTGACAGAGGACGCGGATACGTTTCCGCCGAAAGAAACAAGGCTATGATGGCAAACGCGCCTATAGGCGTGATTGCAGTTGACAGTATTTATACACCGGTTCTCAAGGTAAACTATACCGTAGAGAACACCCGTGTAGGACAGATAACCGATTACGATAAGCTCACATTAGAGGTATGGACAGACGGCGTTATATCCGCAAAGGAGGCTGTCTCCATGGCAGCCAAACTCCTCAACGAGCATCTGAATTTGTTCATCAACCTGTCCGAGGAGGCAAGCGTTGACGACATTTTGACCGAAAAAGACATAAAGTCCAAGGACAAAGTCCTTGAGATGACCATTGAGGAACTTGACTTGTCGGTTAGATCCTTCAACTGTCTTAAAAGGGCGGGCATCAATACTGTAAACGACCTGATAGAGAAGTCCGAGGAAGAAATGATGAAGGTACGCAACCTCGGTAAGAAGTCATTTGACGAGGTTAAGGAGAAGCTTGCTTCCCTTGGCTTGGAAATGAGCTACGATGAGGAAAACTAAGAAGGAGTGAACACCTATGCCAGGAACAAGAAAGTTGGGCAGAACAAGCGACCAGAGAAGAGCTATGCTCAGAGCTATGGTCACCTTCCTGCTCGAGAATGGTAAGATAGAGACCACTGTTACAAGAGCTAAGGAAGTTTCCGCCATGGCTGAGAAGATGATAACTCTCGGCAAGTCGGCAGACCTCCACTCGAAGCGTCAGATTTATGCTTATGTCACTAAGGAAGACGTTTCAAAGAAGCTCATTGACGAAATTGCACCGAAGTATGCTGACCGCAACGGCGGCTACACAAGGATCATCAAGGTAGGTCCCAGACGCGGCGACGCTGCCGAGATGGCTATCATCCAGTTGGTATAATAAGCATTACACCGCATTGCACCCTCAAGACCTTTGCGTCATGAGGGTGTTTTTGTCAGGTCTTGCATCGCTTATATCATAAAATATAATTACAAATCGTCATAGAATGCATGCGTATTTCAGTTGGTATTCAAAATCAGCGCTTGTATGCATGCCTGTCAAGGAGGACAACATGTCAGACTGGAACCCGACTCAATATATGATGTTTGCAAGCGAGCGCACACAGCCCTCGATAGACCTTGCCGTGTGCGGCGCATGCCCGAAGACGATTGCGGATATAGGCTGCGGCGCGGGAAACAGCACGGTGGTTTTAAAATCGGCGTTTGCGGACGCGGATATCGTGGGAATAGACAGCTCGGAGAATATGATCGAGCGCGCGAGGGCAGAGCATCCAAAGCTCAGGTTTGAGCTATGCGACGCACTTTCGCTTGAGGGAAGATATGACCTCTTGTTTTCAAACGCATGCCTGCAGTGGATTGACAACCATGAGCAGGTCATACCCGCGCTCATGCAAAAGCTGAATGACGGCGGAATGCTTGCGGTGCAGATGCCTTTTAACGGCGAAGAGCCGCTGTTCAAGCTGATAAGCAAGGTCAGCGCAGAATGGGGACTGAATAGCTCAAAAGAGGCAAACGGAACGCCTGAGCCGAGTAAGTATTACGACATACTTTGCGGATGTGCATCCGAGTTTGACATCTGGGAGACAAAGTACTATCACAGGCTTGCAAACCATAGAGCGCTCGTCGAGTTTGTCAAGGGCAGCAGACTCCGCCCGTATCTGGATCAGCTCAGCGACGAGGACGGCAAGGCGTTTGAGGCGGAGATTGAAGAGCACGCAAAGGCTTTGTACCCAGTGATGGCTGACGGCAAAGTGATTTTAGGGTTCAGGCGGCTGTTTTTCACCGCGAAAAAGTAACGCATAGATCGGGGCAGGCGGCGCATCAACTGCATGCCCGAAGTGACCCGCCGTAAAGGCAAAGAACGTGCGTGAATATAAGAAAAAGCGGCAGACTTCCTGCCGCTTTTTAAGTAAGAGAGGTATATGCTGCAAAGGTGCACCTTGGGCTGCGGGCTGATGTATGTTTGTGATTTGGGAAAAGCACCTGAGCAAAACGCGCAGCTGACGGCGTACGGCAAAATAAAAACGCCGCGAGTATTCCCACAGCGACACGACGAATTAAACAGCGTGGAGCGGATTACGAGGCTTGAACTTGCTACCTCTGCGCTCATGCCGGATGAACCAAATCCGCTTTTATGGTGCCTGAGGTCGGAACCAAACCATACACACGGGGATTTTCAGTCCCGCTCTACCACCTGAACAAAACGCGCAGCTGACGGCGTA
>DDJI01000101.1 GCA_002338885.1 Ruminococcus sp. UBA1828
AGCTCTTCCTGAAGCTTGTTAAAACCGTCTCTTGACATTGTAGTCGCTTTAATTGCCATAACAAATCCTCCTATTATCAGCAGGCAAGCTGCGCGATAAATCTAAACTTTCAAATTATAATTATAACTTAGCCGGCGCACGGTGTCAAGCCGCGCAAGCCCTCATAAAGTCCCGAAAACCGCCGCCGGTCACATTCCCGTGGTGGCTCTTGTATAGTCAAAGCCTCTGTCGGGAGTGAGCACGGAGCTTTNNTGGTCGGCGGCAAGTCTTTCAGAGGTCACAAGCGGCTTTGCCGCGCTCCTCAAAAGCTCCGCCTGCTCTTCTGACAGGCTCTGCGGCTCGCCCATGTCGTGCCAAAGCTTGAGCGGGTTGCAGGTCGCCTCGTCCACCGTCTTATAAACAAGCGAGTACTCGCCGCTCGCCGGCAGGGATATATGCATGTTTATTGTCTCGTCCGCTCCCATCGGGCAGGCGTTCCACACAATGCCCCTATAGCCCGACTCGGTCTTTACTATTACGCTGTTTCTGTCCTTGTGTACACACTCTCCCGCAAGGTCCTTATAGAACTTGAAGGTGTAGAAGGTGGGCTTGGGTATGCATCTGTTTGCAACCAGTCCGAAGCCGCCGTGGAAAGGCGAAAACGGCACGCCCTGCTCCTCGAATATGTCGCCGAACGTCCAGTATGAATAGGACTGATTCACATCGCCCAGCCTTGAAAGCTGCTCGGCGTAAAACGCGGCGTTTAAGTTTGTGTCATGTATCGGGCAGTTTGGTATGTAGGAGGTGTTTACCTCCGTCAGATGTATCGGCAGTCCCTTAAACTCCTCAAAGCTGTCCACTATGTCGCGGGTTGACTGCAGGTTTTCAAATCCCGCCTCTGCGTTCATCAGCTTTGCGTAGCCATAGTGTCCCTCATGCTCGGGGTTTTCGGTGGTGTAGTGATGCCTTGTGACAAAGTCGAGCTTTATGCCCTGCTCGCGGCAGAAGCTCAAAAATGCGCTTATCCACTCTCTGTCACGCACGCCGCATATCGCCGGTCCGCCGACCTTAAACCTTTGGTCAAGCGCCTTGATTGCGTTGAAGGTCTCCTTGAAGAGCTTGAAGTATTCGTTCATATCCGCCTTGTACCAAAATNNAGGTTCGGCTCGTTCCACACCTCTATCGGGAACTCATACGCCACCTCGCCGTACCTTTGAACAAGATGCGAAAGCGTTGCGGTGACGAGTCCGCACCAGCGGGAATAATCCTTGGGCGGAGTTGTGCAGCCCTTCCAGTAGAATATGGTCTGCTCGCCCGACGCAAGCTTTTTGGGCATGAATCCAAGCTCCAAAAACGGGCGTATGCCCAGCTCCTTATAGCTGTCCATCACAAGATCTAAATAGGTGAAGTTGTACTCGACTTTGGTCTCGCCGTTTTCCTCATACTCGTGATATATAGCCATGTCATCGGTAAAAAGTCCGTGACCTCTTATGTGCTTAAAGCCTATTTCCTTTTGGACGTAGCGAAGCTGTTCAAAGTATTCCTTTTGAAGCGCAAGGCCCATTCTTCCCGTTCCTATGCAAAAGTCCACCTTGTTGTTAAAAACCGCTCTGTCATTTTCCTTTACGTCTATAGATATGTTCATTGCGCTTCCTCCTTCATTATCCGCTTATACTGCCTATTTTATTGATTATATCATGGTTTTTTTAAGATGTCTATAATTTTAAGCTGTTTATAACGAAATATATGACGCCCCAGAGCACTCCCGCGGCGGTTCCGTAGAGTATGACCGGTCCGGCGATTGCAAACACCTTTGCGCCCACGCCCAAAATCCAGCCCTCCGAGCGAAACTCCACAGCAGGCGACACAACTGCGTTTGCGAAGCCCGTTATCGGCACAAGCGTTCCCGCTCCGCCGTGCTTTGCAACCTTCGGGTAGAGGCTGACGCCTGTCAGAACGGCGGAGAAGATTATCAGCGTCACGGATGTAAAGGCAGACGCATCCTCAGACGGCACTCCCGCAGCCTTGNNTCTCCGGCGGCGCATATCATCCCGCCTGTCAAAAAAGCTTTCGGCACGTTTATCCACGGCCTTGACTTTCGGTATGCGCTCTGTGCGGCTTTTGAATATTCATCTTTTGATATCTGCATGAGAAGTATCCTCCTTAAAGCTAAAATCTCATGTTGATATGGTTTGCCGCGGCGGGCGATTTATTCGCACCGCTATTGAATTTGCCGCTTATACATGCTAAAATATCATAAATACATGGTCAAAAAGCGAGGCGAGACTCTTGGACGAAAAGAAAAAAGAGGAACTGACCGATAAACTCAAGCAAAACAGCGAGCAAGACGACCTGACATCCCTTATACCATCCGACGACCTCGATTACGAGCGTGAAGAGGCGAGAAAAAGACATGAGGCGGAAGCTGTCCGCCAAAAGCGTGAGCAGGAGGAAAAGGAGCGTGAAAAGCGTGAGCGTGAGCAGCATGAAAAGGAGCTTCAGCAGCAAAAAATAGAGCTTGTAAAGCTAAAGCAGGGCATGACATCCGACACTATCAAGGAAGAAGGCCCGCATGAGAGAAAAAAACTGAGCTTCGGAGAATGGCTGTCTAACGTGTGGTATCGCTCAAAATGGCTGATACTCTTTGTTGCGGTTTTGATTTTTGCTTTCGGATATATAACCTACGATACGATTATAAGGACAAAGCCGGATTTGACGGTGCTTGTTTTGTCCGATACAAACGCGCTTTACGTGAGAACTCCCGAGCTTGAGGAGTTCTTTGAAAGCTACTGCGACGACATAAACGGCGACGGAGAGGTTGAGGTCTTGATATACAACATATCCACCGACTACAGCGACCCCGCCACTGCATCGTCATATCAGGTGCAGCTCATGACGCAGCTTCAGCAGGGCGAAAACATGATAGTGATTTCTGACGGAACGTCCGACTTTGCGGTGCATGATTTCACATCGGAGCTTGAAGGAGACTGCGTGACGCCTCTCGGAATAAGGCTGAAATGCCCGCTCACAACCGAAGAGCTCAAATGGGAGGCAATGCCCGACGAGCTGTACATGGGTCTCAGGGAGCCTGCAAGGCTTTTGTCCACCGAGGAAAGCGAGATGGAGAAGAACTACGAAGAGGCGCTTCCCACGTATATGAGGATATACGAGGCGATATACGACAGCCTGTACGGCGAAAGCGGTGAAAGCAGCGATGATGCCGCCGAAAGCGCGGACAGCTCAGGCGATGATGGGCAGGAGCAGGACGCATCGCAAACTGACGCGGCGAATTAAAGCACGTGTGCAGTGCAGCGGGATGATAAGCGCAGTAAATCTTTTTAAAAATAAATTTAAAAAAAGTATTGACAAGCCGTCTCTGTTGGGGTATAATGACTAAGTCGCCTGACAGAGGCGACTCAATTTTGAGGCGAAAAATTTTAAGGAAGCTTAGCTCAGCTGGGAGA
>DDJI01000020.1 GCA_002338885.1 Ruminococcus sp. UBA1828
GAGTCAGAGTCCAGTGCCTTACCACTTGGCGAAACCGCAATATATAAAACTTAGCTGGCAGCTTGGCTGAGCTATGCTGCATTAAAGTTTTGGTTGGGATAGGTGGATTCGAACCACCGGAATGACGGAGTCAAAGTCCGCTGCCTTACCTCTTGGCTATATCCCAATATCCCTACGGCAATACGGCCGATATCAAACAGCGCACTGTGATTCGGCAGTCACGCATCCTTAACACAGCTTTTATATTATATCAAGCTTCTTTGAAAAATGCAATACCCTTTTTAAAATTTTTTTCTCTGTTTTTTAAGCCCGTCCGCCGCATCCGTTCACCGCACATTTAACACTGCCGACCGTGACTTATTTGTTGTATTTAAGCACGCCGTGTGGTAATATTAAAAGCAGGGTTACATTTCTTTTTCGGGAGGCATGCCGATGGGAAAATCAAAAGAGAAAACAAGGAAAAAGGCGGGCAGGCCGCTTGCGGGACTTTATCACATGTATATCCTCGTCGCCGCCGCGCTGATGCGCCTCAGAGGAATTAAATTAAAACTCGATCGTTCTGCGCTCAAAGGCATAAAGGGACCTGCGCTCGTGCTCTCAAGTCACATCTCGCTAAAAGACCACATCATAAACGGGCTTGCGCTTTTGCCGCACAGGCCGACCTTTGTCCTGAGCGAACACTTTGTCACAAAGCCGTACTTGGGATGGGTTCTAAAGCACTGGGGACACGTCGTGACAAAGAAAATGTTCTGCCCCGATACCTCGACAATATTCGGAATACTAAGAGCTAAAAAAGAAAACAACATAATAGTCATGTTTCCCGAGGGAAGGCTTAACGCGGTTGCACATTCTCAGCCTGTCGCGGAGGGAACTGCGGAGCTTGTCAAAAAGCTCGGCATAGATGTCTACACGATAGCCGGAAACGGTGCGGCGTTGGCATTTCCAAAGTGGGGCGAAAAGTACCGCAGGGGAGTTATAAGCATAACTTCCCGCAGGCTTTTGCGTGCCGATGAAATAGCAAAAATGAGCGTTGACGAAATATCGGCCGTTGTTGACAGCGCGATATATCACGACGACGAAAAGGCGATGGAGGGCGTGCGCTACAAGTGCCGTGACACCTCAAAGGGTCTTGAGTATGTTCTTTACAAGTGCCCCGAGTGCGGATGCGAGTACAAAATTTATGCCGGCGGCGGAAAAGTGGGATGCTCATCATGCGGGTTTGAAACTTTTCTCGCCGATGACTACCGCTTTACAAACGGCAGGATGCGCTCCGTAAACGAGTGGTACTATTGGCAGCACGACAGCCTGAGCCTTGACACCGTCATGGAGGACGACATAAAAATAGGAGCGGTGAATGAACGAGGGCTTATGGACTTTGGCGCGGGACAGGGACACGTCCGGCTTGACAAAGAACATATCGTGCTGAGCGGCGAAATCTTCGGTCAGAGCATATCGCTTGACAAACCGACCGCTCATATAGGCGGCATGCCGTGCACGCCGTCAAGGGAGTTCGACATTTACTACGACAAAAAGCTTTTGTATCTCATGCCGGACGACAAAAGGCGGATTGTAAAGTACGTTACTCTGGTCGATAAGGTGTGCGAAGGGGATAATTGATTTTGCACAAACACATGTATTTGTATTAAACACAATACTCATAATTTTGTACACAACAGGTGTCCTTTCGTCGCACAGATATATGTATTATACATATTGAATTTTGCGCGAAGCGGAGATATATTTATTTATGGCTTGTGCAAACTGATTTTGCTGTCATCAAGCATGACACGCGTGACATGTATTTGGAATGAGAGATGTATAAGATGAACAAGTTCTTAAAAAAGAGTTTCGAGTATTTTATGATAGCGATTTTGGCGGTGATGAGTGCGCTGTGCTATGTCATATTCATATTCCCCAACAGCTTTGCTCCGGCGGGCTTTAACGGAATTGCGACAATGATACAGTACATCACCGGAACGAACGTCGGATATCTTTCGCTTTTGTTTAACGTCCCGCTGATAGTCGCCGTATTTTTCCTCGTTGACAAGGAGTTTGCGCTCAAGACAATGGTGTTTATACTTGCGTTTTCGGGCGGACTTATACTGATGGACGAGCCGTTTTTAAACCTTGACCAATTTATATACCGGACCGACACCGGAACGAGCACCATATTAGGACCCGTGGTTTCCGGCATACTCACCGGCGCGATATTGGGCGTAGTGATACTGTTTAACAGCTGCTCGGGAGGAACGGAGCTTGTGGCTCTTTTGATACACAAGTACAAGCCGTCGTACAACTTCGCATGGGTTACGTTTGTCCTTAATTCGGCGGTTGCGATTGCGTCGTACTTTGTATACGATTTTGAAATAGAGCCGGTAATACTTTGCATACTCTTCTCCTTCTTCTACAGCAACGTCAGCGACAGGATGCTAAAAGGCTCCCGCGAGGCAATAAAGTTTGAAATAATCACCGATTATCCGGAGGAGATATCAGAGGAGATAATTCAAAAGCTCGGACACTCCGCGACATTCATAAATGCCGAGGGATGCTACACTCACGATAAAAAGGGCATGCTGATGTGCATAATAAACAAGGATCAGATTGTAAAGCTGAAGCAGATACTCAGCAGGTATCCCGACACATTTGCGTGCATATCAAACGTGTCAAGCACCGTGGGAAAGTTCTCGGACAAAAGAAAGAAGAGCACTACTATTACAGAGTAGCAAAAAAATAAAAGCCGCGTCCAAACCTGTGGACGCGGCTTTTTTGTTATGTCTTATTTGTCGTTATTCATGAGCAGC
>DDJI01000037.1:0-140 GCA_002338885.1 Ruminococcus sp. UBA1828
TAAAGCTCGAAGTGACAACTTTCGGGCTAACGCCCGAAAGTTACTGTGCAAATGGTCTAATACATCTAACGAAACTCAAAGTTATGAGCGTTGTATTAAGCACCTTTGCCGTAACCTGAAAGTTTTATATGGTGGAAACT
>DDJI01000037.1:188-25543 GCA_002338885.1 Ruminococcus sp. UBA1828
TCCCAGCTGAGCTAAGCTTCCATGGTGCAGTCGCCTTTATCAGGCGACTTGATTATTATACACAAAGCATTACCTGTTGTCAAGTGTTTTTTACCGGTGTTTTGCGGTTTTATTTTTACTTATTGTTTTGCTCCCCCGCAGGCGCGTCGGTCTGCTGCATGGCATCTGTCTTTGCTCTCTTTTCCTCGGCAAGCTTTAAAATTTCGTCACGTGTAAACTTATACGATGTGCCGCAGAAATGACACTTTACCTCCGTCACCTCGTCCTGTGCAAGCTCCTTCAGCTCCTTTTCGCCAAGGCTTTTCAGCACCCTTTGCGTCCTCTCGCGTGAGCAATCGCACTTATAGCTCACGTCAAAGCTGTCGAGCACATTCGGCTTCAAACCGTCCAGCGCAAGCATTGCAATGCTCTCCGCCGTATGCCCAAGCTCCAGAAGTGTCGTGACGCTTGCCATATTTGATATGTTCTTTTCTATCGTACTTATACATTCGTCTGACGCAAAGGGCAAAAGCTGAATCATAAATCCTCCCGCGCGTTTTACGCTCAAGTCCGGATTTACCAACACGCCCAAGGCGCACACCGTCGGCGTCTGCTCGCTTACGGCGAAGTAGTTTGTGATATCTTCGGCTATCTCCCCGCTGACAAGCTCGGTTTGACCTATATACGGCTCCTTTAAGCCAAGGTCCTTTACAACGCTTATTGTGCCGTTTGAGCCGACTGCCCCGCCGACGTCGAGCTTTCCGTTCGGCTTTAGCGGGATTTCAACTATGCATTCATCGCAGCAGCATTTTACGTTGCCCATCGAGTCCGAAACGGCTGTCATAGTTCCTATAGGTCCTCCGCCGTTCACCCTGACCGTCACGCTGTCGTCCTTATCCTTGAGGCCTATTCCTATAAGTGACGTTCCCAAGGCAAGCCTTCCCAGTGCAGCCGTTACGACTGCGGATGTGCCATGAATCTTTTCTATCTGCGATACTATATCCGTTCCCTCTATCGCGCTGCATACGGCCGATGCGTCCTCCGATATAGTCCTTACTATTCTACCCATAAATACCTCGCTGATTGATTATTTATTTTTAGGTTTTATTGCTGCGTACAAAATTCTCTGAGTTGTATCCTTAGGCGGGTCTGCGCTCAGCCCGTCATACATGCCGGCAAGCTCGAAGCCGCATTCTCTTAAAGCCGCGCACACATCCCGCTCGGAGTACGCACGCTCTTTAAAGCACTCCGTGAACCTGTCATATCCGCCGCTATTGTCCGGCACAAAGAAATCAAGGGTTATTTCGACGCTTTTATCCTCGTCGCAATACTCGTTTTGCCAGCCAAGGTACGCCTCATCGCTGTCAAAAATAAACGCGTTATTTGACAGCACCTCTTTGTGCTTATACGGCGTGTTCATGTCGAACACAAAAAGCCCGCCCTTGGCAAGGCAGGAATAAACCCGCGCAAAGGTCTTTTTCACGTCCGAAAAGCCGTCAAGGTGGTTTAGCCCGTCAAGGCTTGACACAACCATATCCGCCTTTTCGGGCAGTTTAAGCGCGCGCATATCCATGTTGACCAGCCTTACAAAAAGACCGCTGTCATAGACCTTTGCCGCCGCTGCGGTGAGCATTTCACAGGACAGATCCACGCCCGTCACGTCATATCCCAGCCTTGCAAGCTCTATGCCAAGGCTTGCCGTGCCGCAGCCCAAATCAACTAAAGAGCCTCGTTTTAATCCGAGGCTCCCTGCTATTTTGTCCACTCTTTCAGCATACGCCGCATAATCGACGTTTTTAGTAAAAAGGTCATAATACTCGGCAAAAACGCCGTAGCTCATTCGTTATTTCCCTTCTTTTTGAGTCTGTTAAAGACTATGGCATATCCGTCGTTTCCGTAGTTTATGGAGCGGTTTACACGGCTTATCGTGGCAGTTGAGGCTCCGGTCTCGCTCACTATATCGGAATAAACGTGGTGCTCAAAGAGCATTTTTGCCACCTGGTATCTTTGAGAAAGCGATTTAAGCTCCAAAACCGTGCACAAATCGCCGAAGAAATCATAGCACTCCTCCGGGGTTTCCAAAGCGAGTATGGCGTCAAACAAATTGTCGATGTACTTGTCTTTCATTTTTGAATTCATTGATTCGCTGCCTCCGTTTATATCATAGTTATTTTATACCTATAGATATTTTATCACAGCAAATCATAAATGTAAAGCACTAAAGTGCGGCGCGCGCATGCTTTGTGAATACTGTCTAATTGCGATAACTCGTTTTGTTCATATTTTTATACTAAATGTAATGTATGCACGCTTTAAAAGAATGAAACGTTTTCTAAGGCATCCGGCATGGTGGCATGTGGGCGCTATAGCCGTCACTGCTCGTCCGAGGACACCTCGCGGATTATCTGCCGTATCTCATCGACGCCCTCGCCGGTGACTGCCGAAAAGGTCAGTATTGTCAGCTCATCATACATGGGAAGCTCGTCTTTGAGCGCCTCGAGCCTCGCCGTGCGCTCAGACTTATTCAGCTTATCTGCCTTTGTCAGCACCACGCAAAACGGCGTTTCGCTGTCTATGAGGAAGTTTATCATGGTTATGTCGTCGGCGGTCGGCGGGTGGCGCATATCGACAAGGGAAAACACCAGGCCTATATCCCGTCCTGCAGCGAAGTAGCCGCCTATAAGCTCCTGCCAGCGCTTTTTTTCGCTTTTTGACACCTTGGCATAGCCGTATCCCGGAAGATCAACTATAAATATGTCGTCGAGCTTATAAAAGTTTACGGTTTGGGTTTTTCCGGGCACAGAGCTGACCCTTGCGAGGGCTTTCCTGCCGAAAACCTTATTTATAAGGGAGGATTTGCCCACGTTCGACCTGCCCGCAAACGCTATTTCGAGCTTTTGCGACGGCGGAAGCTGTTCAAACCTGCCGTATGAAGAATAAAATTCAGCGTTTCGAAACTCCATCAAGTCTTGCTCCCATCACTTTGTCAGTTCTCTTGAAAACCGCCGGATTTACGTTGATTGAGGACTCGTCCGGCTTGACAAGCGCGACGTCCAAAACGTCCTCTATGGTCTCGGCAAACACGAAATTCAAGGATGCTCTGACCTTGTCGTCTATTTCTTCAAGGTCGGGCTTGTTTGCCGCGGGGATGATGACGGTCTTTATTCCTTCCTTATACGCAGCCATGGTCTTTTCCCTGAGTCCGCCTATGGCAAGCACTCTTCCGCGAAGGGTTATTTCACCCGTCATGGCGACGTCGGAGCGAACCTTTATCTTAGACAGCTCGGATATTATGCCGGTTGCAAGCGTCACGCCGGCGGAGGGTCCGTCCTTCGGAACTGCGCCCTCCGGGGCATGTATATGGATGTCCTTTTTAGTGTAGAACTCCTTGTCTATGCCGTACTTTTCGGCAACGCTCCTTGCATACGTCACCGCAATCTTTGCGCTTTCCTTCATCACGTCTCCTAAGGAGCCGGTCAGCTCAAGCGCGCCCTTGCCGTCTACGGAAAGCACCTCAAGCGGCATGAGCGTTCCGCCGACAGCCGTCCATGCAAGTCCGTTTACCTCTCCTACCTGCGGCACCTCCGACTTTATATCAGACGTATACTTTCTTATGCCCAAAAACTTTTCGACGACCTCAGGAGTGACGGTGACCCTTGAGGCGGTCTTTTCCACTATCTCCTTAGCCGCCTTACGGCAGATTGAGGATATGTTTCTCTCAAGCGTTCTCACGCCCGCCTCTCTTGTGTAGAAATCAATAAGCTCGTAAATGCCCGCATCCGTAAAGCGGAGCTGATTGCCGTTGAGTCCGTTGAGCTTCAGCTGTTTGCGGACAAGGTGCCTTTTAGCTATTTCAAACTTTTCCTCGCGGGTATAGCTCGGAAGCTCTATTATCTCCATTCTGTCGAGCAAAGGCGGCGCAACGGTGTCGAGGCTGTTTGCGGTTGTCACGAACAAAACATCGGACAAATCAAACGGCAGCTCTATGTAGTGGTCTCTGAACTCCTTGTTCTGCTCGCTGTCCAAAACCTCGAGCATTGCGCTTGACGGGTCGCCCCTGAAATCGTTTGCCATCTTGTCTATCTCATCAAGGAGTATCAGCGGGTTTTTGCTCTTTGCCTGTCTTAAAGCATTTATGATGCGTCCCGGCATTGAACCGATGTATGTTTTCCTGTGTCCGCGTATATCGGACTCGTCGCGTATTCCGCCCAAGGACACCCTCACATATTTTCTGCCCAGAGCCTCGGCTATCGACTTGCCTATTGATGTTTTTCCCACTCCCGGAGGTCCGACAAGGCAGATTATCTGTCCTTTTACGTCGGGAGTCAAGGATCTGACAGCCAGCAGCTCAAGTATTCTCTCCTTGACCTTTTTCATGCCGTAATGGTCCTTATCCAGCTGAGCTTTAACCTTGTTTATATCAAGGCAATCGGTGGCGTATGTATTCCAGGGCAGCTCCAAAACGGTGTCGAGGTATCCTCTGATAACGGCGGCTTCCTGCGAACCGTATCCGAGCTTTGTGAGCTTATTTACCTCCGAGACGAGCTTTTCGACGCATTCCTCGTTTAGGTCAAGCTTTGAAATCTTTTCGAGATACTCATATCCCTCTTCTTCGGGGGACTCGTCCTCTCCAAGCTCATTTTTTATAACTCGCATTTCCTCGCGCAGGTAGTATTCACGCTGACCCTTTTCTATGGCGGCGTTCACCTTTGACTGAATGTCGTTTTCTATTGACAGGATGTGCGTCTCCTTGGCGAGTATCGCGGAGAGCGCAACGAGCTTTTCGCTGAGCGTAGGGGCCTCAAGCACCTGCTGTCTGTCATCAGTGCTCATTATGACGTTGAAGGCTATGTTTTCATACAGCTTTTCCGGCGTTGCGGAGCGCAAAACGGAGCTTTTAAACTCCTCCGGCATCCTCGGAATCACGTTTACATACTCCGAAAACGCCTCCTTGAGCACTCTTACTACTGCCGCAAGCTCCGCTTCTGAGGCCTTTTCCTTGGCAAAGGTCTTCATTATGCGCACGCCGACATGTATCCCGCTCGAATCTGAGCTGAAGCTTGTCAGCTTGGCTTTATACAGTCCTTCGACCATAACCCTTGTGGTTCCGTCGTTGCCGTTTACCATCTGCCTTATCTCGCAGACGGTTCCTACGGCGTACACGTCGTTCTTGCCAGGGTCTATGACCGACGAATCCTTTTGGGCGGTCAGAAACACAAGTCTGTCCTCGTCAAGCGCTTCCCTGAGCGCTGCAAGCGACTTAGGGCGTCTTGCGTCAAATTTCACCACCATTTTAGGGTGGACTATTATATCCCTTGTCGCGACGCACGGGAGCGTCATTGTTTTAGCTACGTTATTGTTTATCTTAGAAGGCATACAGATCTCCTTTATGCATTTTGTCTTTATCGAAATCATGTCACTGTCATATGTACGATTACGAGGTTATTATATCAAACGACATTTGTTTATGCAATAGCAATTCTATTTCCAAGTGGGATACCGATAATTTTCATCATTTCATCATGAAGCTGCCACGCGCGCCGTGTTTACATCATATAAAAAATGTGATATACTGTTTTTAATTATGCTGAGCAAAGAACTTGGCTTTATTTTATTTTGGAGGAACGAAGCACGCAATGGATCAGCAAAACATAAGAAACTTCTGCATCATCGCGCATATAGACCACGGAAAGTCAACGCTTGCCGACAGGATACTTGAGCTGACCGAAACGGTGGCAAAAAGGGACATGTCGGATCAGCTGCTTGACAACATGGACATAGAGCGCGAGCGAGGCATAACCATAAAGGCGAGGGCGGTCAGGCTCAGCTACCACGCAAAAAACGGCGAGACATATGTGTTCAATCTCATCGACACCCCCGGTCACGTTGACTTTAACTACGAGGTGTCGAGGTCGCTTGCTGCGTGCGAGGGCGCGATACTCGTTGTAGACGCCTCTCAGGGAATAGAGGCTCAGACACTTGCAAACACCTATCTTGCGATCGAGCACGACCTTGAGGTTCTGCCCGTCATAAACAAAATCGACCTTCCCAGCGCGAACCCCGACGCCGCAATAGATGAAATAGAAAACGTCATAGGCCTGCCCGCAAAGGATGCGCCGAGGATATCCGCCAAGATGGGAATAAACATTGAGGAAGTTTTGGAGCGCGTCACAACCGACATACCCGCTCCCAAGGGCGACCCCGACGCTCCGCTCAAATGCCTTGTCTTTGACAGCTACTACGACTCGTACAAGGGCGTAATAATATATGTTCGAGTGATGGACGGAACGCTCAAAGTCGGCGACACGATAAAGCTCATGGCGACCGGCGCGGAGTTTCAAACGGTTGAAGTGGGATATATGGGAGCTACGGAGCTTATCCCGTCCGGAGTGCTCAAGGCGGGCGAAGTCGGATATATAACCGCGTCGATAAAGAGCATACGCGACACCAAGGTAGGCGACACCGTCACAAGCGCGGAGCGCCCCTGTGAGCATGCGCTGCCCGGCTACAGAAACGTAAACCCGATGGTCTATTCGGGAATATACCCCGCCGACGGCGCAAAATACGGCGATCTTCGGGATGCTTTGGAAAAGCTTCAGCTAAACGATGCCTCCCTGAGCTTTGAACCGGAGACGTCGGTTGCATTGGGATTCGGATTCCGCTGCGGATTTTTGGGTCTTTTGCACATGGAGATAATACAGGAAAGGCTTGAGAGAGAGTACAACCTCGACCTGATAACCACTGCGCCGTCCGTAATATACCGTGTGACCCTGAACTCCGGCGAGGTAAAGTACATCGACAACCCGACGAATTATCCCGACCCGTCTCTTATCAAGCTTGCCGAAGAGCCGATAATAAACGCACACGTATTCTCACCGAGCGAGTTTGTTGGAAACATCATGGAGCTGTGCCAGGAGCGCAGAGGCGTGTTCAAGGACATGAAGTACATCGACAGCACGCGTGTGGACATACACTACGAGCTGCCGCTCAACGAAGTTATATACGATTTCTTTGACACGCTCAAATCCCGCACCCGCGGATACGCATCTTACGATTACGAGATGGCAGGATATGCCCCGAGCAAGCTTGTAAAGCTCGACCTGCTTTTAAACGGCGAGGTTGTCGATGCGCTGTCCTTTATTGTCCACGCCGACAGGGCGTATGCAAGGGGCAGAAAGCTGTGCGAAAACTTAAAGGAGAACATACCGCGCCAACTCTTTGAGGTGCCAATACAGGCGGCCATAGGCGGAAAGATAATTGCACGTGAAACGGTCAAGGCGTACCGCAAGGACGTTTTGGCAAAGTGCTACGGCGGAGATGTGACGAGAAAAAAGAAGCTGCTTGAAAAGCAGAAGGAAGGCAAGAAGAAGATGAGAAAGCTCGGAACGGTTGAAGTGCCGCCGGAGGCTTTCATGAGCGTTTTAAAGCTTGATTGACGCTGCGCATGAAACACATGCGCAAAACCGCCCGGAGTGCCGTGCGGCGAAAGCGGCGCGCCTCATTTAACATTCCGACGAGGCTACCGCATGCCAAAGCGGGTTTTGCATGCAAAACGACTCTCGGATTTATTAAAATTCGGTTTCAAATCGGCAATCAGGTTGCTTTTTAAGACTTGCGATTGTATAATCTGTATATAATCTAAACGGAAAGGAGCACGGCAAGGTGAATAAATCACTTCTTTCAAACAAGTACGTCCGCTTCGGAATCTCCTGTTTCAGCGTTCTTTATCTGATACTGATAGCTGCGCTTGCGGTCTGGAGCTTTTTATATGAAATTGTGTTCACAAGCCCTGCGGCGTTCTATACATTTTACATCATACTCAGCGCGATATTCGGCGTGCTGATGTTTCTGACAAAAAATCAGGTTGTGACAAGAATAATATCAATGGTGATACTTTTGCCCACCTTCTTCTTGCTCTTGTTCAACACAGGCGAGCCGCTCTTGTTTGTTCCCCCGCTCGTTGTGGGAGTGATAATGTTTTTTGCGTGCGGCTCTTCCGACACGGCAAAGGTGCTTTTAGGCTCGCTGTATATACTCATGTTCGTCATGGGAATTGCGGGATACACGATAATAAGCACACTGTTCGGCGGATCTGCGGTGGAAACCCGCCTTGACGACACTGTTACCGATCCGGAAATAACATCTTTGTACGACATGGACAAGATCAATCAGCTAAACGCAAACAGCGTATCCCCCGACGGCAAATACCGCTACTACATCCTCGACGTTCAGGACAATGACAGAGGAAAGGTCATAATCGTTGTCGAGCCGAACGACATGGACATACATTACCGCTTCTTTGATCTCATCGAGGCGGGATACACCTCAAGAATAGCTAAGTATGCCACCCGAGGCGTCACGCCGGACATAGAGTGGGTCATAAATGAGGACTACGACGCGCACGATGAAAACTCCTCTCAATACAAGCTCAGGTACCGTTTCGGCGAAGGCTCCGAGTGGAAAACCTCGACGATCAACATCCCCGAAAAAAAGAATTACCTGAGATTCTTAAACGTAAACTAAACAAAAGCAAACACGCAAAAGCCCGCGCAGGAATGCATAGCCTGTGCGGGTTTTCGGCTGTCTTTTTATTTGCGGCGGCGCATGCGACGGACATGCGGCATGATGTACACTACTAAAAGGCTTTATTTCATCCGGTTCGAAGCCGGCGGATTATGCGCTTGCCCGCTCAATATGCGGCAATGATGCACAGCTAAAAGGCTTTGCATTGCCGATTCTTTGCAAAAAAGCATCCGCCCGTTTTATCAAGCGAGCGGATGTCTTAATAATCGGTTATTGCGGATCAGAGTATCAAAGTCTCTGTGCCGTCAAGGCCTTCGAGTATTTCGGTCTGGTTGCCCGAAACTATTCCTATAGTCACGGGGGTTTGAATCTTAACGCCGTCAACCAATACATTTACGGCGTATCCGTCGTCGCCGAACTCAAACACGGCGTTTGAGGGAGCTATGAGCGCGTCATCCCTTCTCAGTGTGGTAAACGTCACTTCTATGGTTCCGAAATTCATAAACGCTATGTCCTCGTCGGGCTTGATTATGTATCTTGTTTCGGTTCTGCCGCCGAAGTTGCCGAATCCGCCGAACTCTTCCGTGACAACGTCCACAACCTTTCCGGTTGTGCTTGCTATTGCGCCCTGTTTAATATCGACCTTTGCGCCGAAACCTATATTGGTCAGCTGGCCGTTGCTGTTGTCAACGGCGGAAAGACAAACTCTTGTTGAATCCTCTATTGTGCATATCCATGCGTTCTTTTCAATCTGCGCACCCGACCAATAGCCGCTTACGCTTGTTATCTTGCCGTCATAAGGCGCCTTTATCGTGAGAAATTCTCTTCTGTAGACCGCATCGTCATACTCTGCCTGAGCTATCTCAAGGTCTATCTTGGCAAACTCTATTTCGTCTTCCGTTCCGCTTTCTAAGATCATGTCGTAAGTCTGCTGAGCGTTATCGAGAATTATCTTCTTCTCGGTTATAAGCTCTTCGACTTCGTCGTCTTTGAGCGTGGCAATTATGTCTCCTTCCGAGACCTCCATATCCTGATGCACATATATCTGATCAAGAGTTCCGCCCATCATGGTAAAGGCAAGGTCGGTATAATACGGCGTGGTAAACTCTGCATCCAAAGTTACCTGCTCCATTATCGTTCCGCGATAGACCTTTGCGGTGTTGTAGTTTACCGTATTTCCCTGACGGATAGGTATGTATATCTCGCCCTCAAGGTTTCCCTCGTCCGCACAGGCGGTGAGCATGGTCAAACCTACGGCCATGGCTGTTATTGCTGCAAAAATGCGCTTCATAATGTTCCTCCGGGATACGTCTGCCGCAAAGCTCAAGGCGACAGCGCATATATCAGTTTTTTATCTGTTATCATATCTATATTATCATAAATCACGTTTCTTAACAATAGTCATTTGCATAAAAACCAAGCAACACATTTATGCACTTTCACTAAAGTTCTACCCTTCCCCTGCCGCGCTGAGGTACAATTCGCATATTATCCCGTTTGAAACAAGCGCCCCGCGGTCGGTCAAGGTTATTTTATCGCCGTCAAACTCCAAAAATCCCGCCCTGCAAAAGTCTCTTGCTTTTTCCGACACGGCTTTATCGTCTGCGCCCATGCTTTTCAGCTCTTTAAGCGAAATTCCGTCGCTTGTCCGAAGCGACAGCATCACATATTCCTCGAGGCGGTCTATGCTTTCCTCCTCTTTCAGCTCTGTCTGAAACTCGCTTTGCAAAAACAAATTCAGGTCTGACGGGACGTACGTTCTCTTTCCCTCAAAAAGCGAGTGTGCGGACGGGCCTATGCCTATATATTCGTCCAGGCGCCAGTATTTCATGTTATGCCTCGACTCAAAGCCCTTCTTTGCAAAGTTTGATATCTCATATCTGTCATACCCGCGCGATCGGAGTTCCCCGCACAGCCGAAGGTACATATCCGCCGACAGGTCATCATCTGCGGCGAGTTTTCTTATTTTGTCGCAGTCGTACGCCGTACCCTCTTCTATCTTGAGCATATAGCAGGATATGTGGGGCACTTGCAGGGCTGTTATGCGGTCTATGCTCAAAAGCAAAGAGTCCATAGTCTGCAAGGGCGTGCCGAGCATTATGTCGCAGGATATGTTTTTGATGCCCGCCTCCATTGCTGCTGACACCGCGTCGCGCGCCCTGCCGAAGTCGTGGAGTCTGCCGAGCATTTTAAGCTCGTTATCGCATGCCGACTGCACGCCGAACGAGATCCTGTTCACCCCGCAGTTAAAGTATCCCTCAAGGCTTTGCCTTGTAACCGACGAAGGGTTTGCCTCAAGGGTTATCTCAGCATCCGGTGCAAGCTTGAAGCTTTGTCTTACGGCGTCGAGAATCGCGCCCACCTCGTCGGGGCTTAAAAGAGACGGAGTTCCGCCCCCGAAATAGACGGTGTCCGCCGAAAGCATGAGCGGCGCATAGCGGCGAATGTTGCGAGCTGCCGCCGCGACATACTCCCCCGCCTTTGTCCGATCGTACACCACCGAATAAAACGCGCAGTACGGGCATTTTCTAAGGCAGAACGGCACGTGAATATATATCCCGACCATGTTGTTTAACATCCCTCCGAAAAGTGTTTTTTATATTTTATCATCTGCGGGCAGGATATTCAACAGCTCCAGACACGCTCGGCGGTTGATTTTCATCGGAACTTATATTATAATGTACTGTATATATGCGCAATATTATTGCAATAAAGATTGTTTTATTCACAGAGACAGCGTGCGCGTGTATCACAGAAGGGAAAGAAGCAACTGATGATTTATCTTGACAACGCGGCAACAACAAAAGTTATACCGGAATCGGCGCAGGGAGTGAGCTACGCCATGACCGAGGCGTTCGGAAACCCCTCCAGCCTTCACGGCATGGGGGTTGAGGCGGAGCGGCTCATATCCTTTTCACGCAGGCAGATACTTTCTGCCATAGGCGTGGCAAGCGGCTCTTCCGATTACGATGTGATATTTACCTCAGGCGCCACCGAGGCAAACAACACCGCAATTTTCGGAATCGCAAGCGAATACGGAAAGAGAAAGCGGCGCGTGGTTACTACGGCGGTGGAACACCCTTCGGTGGAGGAGGCTTTTTGCCGTCTCGGCAAGCTCGGGTACGAGGTGGTCACCGTTTTCCCCGATGAGAGCGGGCAAATCAGTGCGCAGGCGCTTATTGACGCGGTGAACGAAAACACATGCCTGGTGAGCGCGATGCTTGTCAACAACGAAACAGGCTATATTTTGCCGGTGGCAAGCGCGTTTGAAGCCATAAAACGCAGATATCCCGACTGCATAACTCACAGCGACTGCGTTCAGGGCTTTGAAAAGATAAAGTTTTCCGCGCGCAAGCTCTGCGCAGACATAATCACTCTAAGCGGACACAAAATACACGCTCCGAAAGGCATAGGGGCGCTTTGCATAAAGAAAGGCATAAGGCTCTCCCCGCTCATATACGGCGGAGGTCAGCAAAACGGTCTGCGCTCCGGAACGGAGCCTGTGCCGCTTATATACGGAATGGGCAAAGCCGTTTCCGCGCTCACGCCGACGATCGCCGAACGGTATGCGCATGTGAGTGAGATAAACGACTACGCAAGGAGCCGCATAGAAAGCATAGGACATATAATTTCAGGGCAGGATGCCAGCCCGTACATACTCAGCATAGCCCTGCCGGGGTTTAAGAGCGAAACTCTTCTTCACTTTCTCGAGGCAAGGCAAATCTATGTGTCAAGCGGGTCGGCGTGCTCAAAAGGCAAAAAAAGCAGTGTCCTCGAGGCGTTTAGGGTCGGTGAAAAATACATCGACAGCGTTTTGAGGCTGAGCTTTTCATGCGAGACCGCAAAATCAGACATAGACGCGCTTGTTCAGGTTTTGAAGGAAGCCGTGGGCACGCTTGCCGGCATAAAAAACTGACAAAAACAAAATCAAAGGACATGAGATGATTTAACGAAGATGAAACAGGTTATACTTTGCAAATACGGAGAAATAGTTTTAAAGGGTCTCAACCGCTCGAGGTTTGAAGCGGATCTGATAAAAAACATACGCCGCCGCCTGAAGCCGCTGGGCGAGTTTAAGTTTTCTTCCCGCCAGTCCACGCTTTTTATTGAGCCGCTTGACGAGGATATAGACATATACGAAACCACGCAAAGGCTTAAAAAGGTATACGGCATAGCTAAAATCTGCCTTGCGGCGGCTGTGGAAAAGAACTTGGACGCGATACTCGAGGTTGTCAAAGAGTATTTAGGCGATGCGCTCAGCTCGGCAAAGAGCTTTAAGGTGGAGGCAAAGCGTTCAGACAAGCGGTTCCCGATGAACTCGCTCGAGATAATGTCTGAGCTTGGCGGCATGATTTTAAGCGCGTATCCGCACCTTAAAGTGGACGTAAAGAATCCGGAAGTGACGGTGATATGCGAAATACGCGACGACGCGGCATACATTCACGGCGTGCCGATAGAGGGCGCGGGAGGAATACCGGTGGGAACATCGGGAAGGGCTTTGCTTTTGCTTTCGGGAGGCATAGATTCTCCGGTTGCGGGAGCGATGATGGCAAAGCGCGGAGTTATAATAAGCGCCGTGCATTTCCAGTCTCCGCCGTACACGTCGGAGAGAGCGCTTATAAAGGTTGAGCGGCTTGCGGCGAAGATGACGGAGTACTGCGGACAGATAACGCTTTTTGTAGTTCCCTTCACGAAAATACAGGAGGCGATACGTGACAACTGCCCTTCCGAGCTTTTTACGCTGATAATGCGCAGGCTTATGATGGAGATAGCGCAGAGAATCGCTCAAAACTACGGCTTTTCGGCGCTTGTCACGGGAGAAAGCATAGGACAGGTGGCGTCTCAGACCATGGCTGCCATGGTGACCACGGACGCCGTGTGCAAAATCCCCGTTTTCCGGCCGTGCATAGGACTTGACAAGAAAGAGATAATCGATGTTTCCTACAAAATCGGCACGTTTGACATTTCAATAGAGCCGTATGAGGACTGCTGCACAGTGTTTACCCCGAAGCATCCGAAAACTCAGCCGACTCTTGAAGAGGTGCAAAAGGCTCAGCAGAGTTTTGATTTTGAGCCTTACATAGAGGAAGCCATGGGCGGCATCGAATTTAAGACGTACAAGCCGTACGCGGAATACGATTTTTGAGGTTTGATATGGGATGCAAAAGTGATGATTTCCCCGCAGAAAGCGGGATTTTAAGCGGAAAAATGAGCTTTGATGAGCAGTTTATGTCGCAGTATGTTGACAAACTGGCTCAAAATGTAGTAAAATACTTAGATGAAGCCGGTTTAACAATAGCTCTTGCGGAAAGCTGTACAGGAGGGCTTCTGGCTCAGAGCATAACCGGAGTTTCAGGAGCGTCAAAGGTATTTGAGTGCGGAGTGGTGTCCTATTCCGAGCGGATCAAGTCAAAGCTTTTGGGCGTAGACCCGAAGGTGATAGAGACTAAAGGCGTGGTGAGCGCAGAGGTTGCCTCTCTTATGGCAAAAGGCGCAGCCGCCCTTGCCGGCGCGGACATAGGCGTGGGCATAACCGGAATAGCCGGCCCGAGCGGCGGCACAAAGAGTCAGCCGGTCGGAACGATATACGTGTGCGTATGCTTTAAGGGACAGGAGCAGATCAAAAACCTGAAATTATACGAAATAAACAAGCTGAGCGATACGGGATCCGATTCCCGCGCGGGTGCTTTAACCCGCAGACAAAACCGCCTTGCGGCCGCGGCGTACGCGCTTGAGACCGTTATAAAGGCTGTTGCACAAGACAACGGTTAAGAATGTTTCGTTTTTTACAACGAGGTGATTTTAATGTCAATGCTCAACGAGGTAAGACCTTCAAATGACGTTCAAAGAGACCGCTCCTTCAAAGGGCGTTTAAAGGAGCTTATCCCCTGGAAAGGCGACAACGCAAAGGAAATAGTGCGCAAGGTAATATACATTTCCGCCGTAGCGGTGCTTGTCGTTTCGGCGGTAAACGCCATAGAGTACAAGTTCGGCACCTCCGACCTTTGGGAGGATAAAGATTACCTGAGCGAGCTGTATCACGGCTCAGGCACCACCCCCGACGCTGAAAACACAGATAACACGGACAATCAGCAGTCGGTTGTCCCCACAACCGATTCGGACAGTTCCCAAACGGATGCGTCCGGCGAGGCGGAGCAAAATCCCGAGGATTCAAAGTATCCCGAGGGCATGCTTGAGCGGTTTAAAGCTTTATACGACCTCAACCCCGAAATAATCGGATGGTTGACAATAGACGGTCTTACCGATGAGAACGGAGAAAACTACATCGACTACCCGGTAATGCAGACCACCGACAACGACTACTATCTCAACCATGACTTTTTGGGTGAGGAAAAGTCCTACGGTGCGCTCTTTGCCGACTATCACGTAAAGATTACCCGCGACTCCGGTCCCAGAAACACCGTAATATACGGCCACAACATGGGCGCGGGAACGTATTTCAGCCACCTCAACGACTACAAAAAGCGTGCGTCGTTTGTGAGTGAGCACAGACTGGTGACATACAGCACCCTATACGAAGAAAACCAATACATCATAATAGGCTGCTTCCTTGTGGGAATAAGGGAGGATCAGGACACGCTTCCTTTGTTCAGGTATCATCTGATATTTGATTTTGCGGACATGTCCGAATTTGACTACTGGTATCAGAACGTCATGTACCGAAACTACTACATCACGGATATCCCCTGCTCGATGGATGACGAGTACATCACTCTTTCCACCTGCTCTACCGAGATATACGACTCGAGGTTTGTAGTGGTTGCAAGAAAGGTTCGCGACGGCGAAGACCCCAGCGTTTACAACTATTATTCCAACCCTGACGCAAGAAAGCCGGCGGCATTTTACGAGGCGTACGGCATGGAAGTGCCGGACGACGACGGCCCGAACTATCAATACTACGGTGTAACAGCCGATACCGCAGAAGGAACTGAAAACAGCAATGAAAACTAACGCAAAAACCAGCGAAAACAAACCGGCACTCAGGTTTGCCGCGGGCGCGCTTGCGATGATAATCGCCGTAAGCATGCTCAGCGGCTGTCAGAAAAAGATAGATGACGAACCTGACCCCTCTGTGACGCAGCCGACAACTACGCCTTCGACGCAGCCGCCCAAGACGGAGGCGACCACCGTTACAACGCTTCCGCCGGAGCCGGAGCCGCTTGAAAAATATCTTGAGTTCTATGAGCAAAACAACGAGTTTGTCGGCTGGATCTCAATTCCTTCGCTGACCAATTCGCGCGGAGAGATGTACATAGATTACCCCGTTGTTCAGGCGGACGACAATTCAAAGTACATAGATACCGATTTTTACGGCGAGGAATCCAAGTCCGGAGCAATATATGCGGACTACAAGGTTCCCATAACGGCGACAAGCCATGCGGACAACATCACCCTTTTCGGACACAGCATGGCGGACGGAACGTATTTTCGGCACATCATCGACTACCGCGAGGGCGTGGATTTTGTAAAGGAACACTACCTTATCAACTTTGACACGCGATGGGAAGAAAATCAATACGTGGTTGTCGCCTGCTTCCTGATAGGAATATATGAGTGGCAGNNGAGCCGCTGTTTGAATACTTTAAGTGCAGAAATTTCGAAACAGAAGAGGACTTTAACTACTTCTACGATAATATTATGTATCGCTCTTACTATTTAAGCGACATCAATTGCGAGTGGGGAGACGAGTTCATAACCCTGTCCACCTGCGCATATGATTTTGACGATTCGAGATTTGTAGTAGTTGCGAGAAAAGTTCGTGACGGCGAGGACATCTCCGGATACGCCGATACGTATGTTAAAAATCCCGACAGGCACAGACCGTCGATACTTGATTAAGATCCGAATTTTGTGCCAATTATCTGACAAAGAAAGGAGCTGACTGTTTGAAAAAGAGATTTTCAATCAAAAGGGCAATAATCCTTTTGAGTATAGTGCTCGTATATTCAGTCGCCCTGTGCTTTATAAGCGTGTTAGCAAAGAAATCCATGTTGAACGATATAACCTTTAACGCTGATTCTGCGCAGGTCATTTCGGACGAGGTCGGCGCAGACGACGCGTCGGCAAACCAAAGCGAGGTTTCGACGCCTCATTACTACGATGCAGCGTCGATCTTAGAGGATCTTGAGAAAAAAGATCAGTATGACAACTACGGAATATTTGCTCCCGTTACAACGCAGGTGCCCACCGACGAGAACTCACAGCCAAGCCGCAACACAGAATCTGTGACAACCGCACCCGAGCCTGATGCGACAAAGCCGACAACACCGTCCCCTGCCGAGACGGAGCAGCCCAAGACGACGCAGGCTCAGACAACCGCCGCAACGACGACGGCTCCCCAGAGCGAAGAGCAGACAACGACCACAAGCGAAGAGGATATAGTTATCGACGACGATGACAGCTCAGACGTTTCCCTGGTTGAAGAGGATGACGAGGACGTCGTAATAAACGATGAGGACGTCATAATCGAAGACGAGGAGAAGAACGAAGAAGTAGAGGACACCGTCATCACCCCTGACATGGTTGACGAGGACTACATCCAAAGCCTTATAGAAAAGTACTACGAACAGCTTCAAAACGACCCGTGGGGCAGCAATTCCTCCGGAAATCCGTGGGGAACCGGCTCAACGGGAGCATCGGAGCCGCAGTACTATCCGAACGACAATCTTGTGTCAACAAAGAGCTATGCGGACGACATAGTTACCATCTACGACAAGACAACCGGAAGATATGTGACGGACAATGCGTTTGACCTTGTTTGCCAGATAACTTACAACGAAATAGGAACATCCATGCACCCCGAGGCTATCAAAGCTCAGGCGGTTGCCGCGTACTCCTACATCAAGCACTACCAGCAAAAGGGCGAGTACGCATCGATAAGCACCAAAGCAGACCCGCCGCAGCTGATAATAGACTGTGTGCGCGCCGTTGACGGACTTGCGATGTACTACGATGACAAATACATCATGGCGGCGTTCTCCGCATCAACCGGAGGCGTGACATGCTCAAGCGAAAACGTGTGGGGAGGCGAAAGACCCTACCTTGTGTCTGTTGTCAACGAGTACGACTACCTTGACACCAAAAACTACGGCAGAGTCACCACGTACACCGTTGACGAGCTGAGAAAGAAGATCGAATCCAAGACGGACATCAAGCTGTCCGACAACTATGAAAACTGGATACAGATTCTTTCCTATGCGGACGGCAACTACGTTGACAAGATAGCCATAGACGGTCACACAACGGCGGAGGTTTCCGGCAAGGAAAGAGAGCTTACCGCGTACGTGTTCAGAACATATATCCTGAGCATACGCTCCACATGCTTCACCGTCAGCTATGAAAACGGCGTGTTCACGTTTGTGACATACGGATACGGACACGGCGTGGGAATGTCTCAGATAGGCGCAGACCTTTATGCCGAAATCGGCGGCTACACCTTCGACCAGATACTTCACCACTACTACACCGGAATAACCATAAAGTAATAACTTAAAAATCAAAACATGAGCCGGCGGACACGTCGGCTCATCTGCTTATGAGGGATAAAAAATGAAATCAAAGACCATTTTGCCCGCTTTGCTCATATGTGCGCTTGCTGCGGCGGCTTTTTGCGCATGCTTAACCGGCTGTTCCGACGGCGTCAGCGAAACAACCACGCATCAAACAGACGAAACCTCGTCTTCGGAAAATGAGCCGGAGCCGAGCGAAGAGGGCATGTACGACACGACGGCGGTTGCAAACGCCTACATTTCAGGCGACACCTCCGGCCTGAGCGAATACGACCTTGCGATATACAACGCCGCAGCGGAAGCGCTGAACACGTTTTACACCGACGGCATGAGCGCGTATGATGCTGTTCTCGCCGCACACGACTACGTTGTCACGCATGTTACCTACGACTTAGGGGAGCTTGCGCTGATAGGCTCGCGTGCAGAGGAATCCGACTCCCCTTATGGCGCGCTGATAGACGGCAAGGCGATATGCTCGGGCTACACAACGACGTTCAAGCTGTTTATGGACATGATAGGCGTAGAATGCATAACGGTGGACGGAAGTGCGCTCGACGAGGTTCACGCATGGAACATGGTGAACATAGACGGAAAGTGGTATCACGTTGACTGCACATGGGACGACTACACGCCGGACTATGAGGGCCGCCCCGCCGCGCACATATACTTTTTGGTGACGGACGAGGTGATGCGCCGCGAGCATGTGTGGGACGAGGACACAACTCCGTCCGCCGACTCGGACGACCTCAACTACTATGTAAACAACGGGCTTTACGTGACAAGCGTATCCCAAGCATCAGAAATTATAGCCCGTGAGGTGGCTCACCATGCGACAGAGGTGGAGCTTATGCTCGACAAGGAGCTTAACGCCGGAGGCATTCCGCTGAGCTATCCGGAGGGTGTCGGGGGCTATTCATACTGGCTTAACGAATTTGAAAGCTACAACGTGGTGATATATCACGTGCTGTGGGAATGATTGTGTTGCATTCACCCGCTCAAGGCTGTATAATGGTAATTAAAAAGGCACAAAGGCGGGTAACGCATGGATAGCATGTACAATATGAAAACCGCGCTCGTCACGGGCGGTTCAAGAGGCATAGGAGCAGCGGCGGCAAAGGAGCTTGCAAGGCTCGGATTCAAGGTTTGTGTAAACTATGTTTCAAACGAGGATGCCGCGCACGAGGTTGAAAGGCAAATCAAAGCCTTCGGCGGGACATGCCGCAGCTACAGGGCGGACATCTCAAACCCGAGCGAAGTGGAGCGCATGTTTTCGCTGATTGAATCGGAAATGGGAAGCGTGGACGTCCTTGTGAACAACGCTGGCATATCTTACATCGGGCTTTTGCAGGATATGAGCGAAAGCGACATACGCCGTCAGATAAACGTAAACCTGTTCGGGGCGATATACTGCTCAAAGTGCGCCGCTCCCGACATGATACACAAAAAAGACGGAGTTATAATAAACCTTTCGTCGATGTGGGGAGAGGTCGGAGCATCGTGCGAGGCGGTCTACTCCGCATGCAAGGCGGGTATCATAGGCTTTACAAAGGCGCTTGCAAAGGAGCTTGGCCCGAGCGGAATAAGGGTGAACTGCGTTTCGCCGGGAGTTATAAGCACAGACATGAACAGCGAGCTGAGCGACGAGACAATCAGCGAGCTGTGTGAGGAAACGCCGCTTTTGAGAATAGGCACGCCGGACGATGTGGGAAAGATGATAGCCTTTCTTGCAAGCGACGACGCGTCATTTATAACCGGTCAGATAGTATCGGTGAACGGCGGAATAGTTTAATGGAGGAAGATAGTTATGGAAACGGTCAGAGAACAGCTTGTTAAAAAGCCCTACAAATCCACCGACAAAGCCATGCAGTTTTTCATACTTGCAATGGCGCTGTTTATAGCGCTTGCGGTGATGATACTTGCATCCTCGCTCCTGGGCGGAATTTTTATAATCGCGGGTCTTTTATTTGCGGCAATCGTGCTGTACGGCGGATACTACCTGTCCGGAAACCTCAACGTGGAGTACGAGTATTGCATAGCAGGCTCGGAGCTGTCAATAGACAAGATAATCGACCGCAGAAAGCGCAAAACCCTTTGCACGCTTAATTTAAAGGAAGCCGAGGGCTTTTACAGAGGCGAAAAGGAGCTTATGGACGCGACTGTTGTAAGCGCCGCCGGAGATGACGACGTTTACACAATAGAGTACACCGACCGAAAGCTTGGCAAGACGCTCATACACTTCAGTCCGGACGAGCGCACGCTTGAAATGATTTCGCCCTACCTTCCGAGGTTGTCATGAGAAGTTTAAGCGTCGGAATAGACAGCATCGAAATAGACAGAATAGCTAAGAGCATAGAGCGCGAAGGATTTATGGAGCGGGTGTACTCCGCAAAAGAAATTGCAATGTTTAAAGAGCGCGGCATGAGGGCGGAAACGATAGCCGCCAACTTCGCTGTAAAAGAGGCTTTTTCAAAGGCTTTGGGCACAGGCGTGGCAGGCTTTTCGTTAAACGAAGTATCTACGCTGCGGGATGAAAAGGGCGCGCCGTACATAGAGCTTTCAGGCGCTGCATACGAGCTTGCAAAGGATCTGAGTTTAAGCGTAAGCATAACGCACACGCGCACTCATGCCACGGCCATAGTCATAGCTTATTGAAAGGTGCTGCCATGTCGGATAGAATTTCATTTAAAGCGCTCAGAGACGCGGAAATATATGCGCAGGAACACGACGTTCACATAAGGAGCTGCATCAGGCCTGACGGCGGCGAGCTTGAAATCGTCACCTTGCAGGACGCTGAAAAGCTTGTAAGAAAGCGCCCTGTCAACTCGCACAAGGGCACGTTCGGAAGGCTTTTATGCATAGCCGGCTCGGACAGGTTCCCGGGTGCGGCGCAGCTGTGCACTCTTGCGGCGCTCAGGTCGGGCGTCGGAATTGTAAACCTGTTTTCGACAGAGTCGGCATGCCGTGCCGCAGCGATAAACATGCCGGAGGCGACGCTCACTCCGCTTCCCTCCGATGAAAGCGGATACATTGCGGCGGATGAGCGCGCGATGACGGCTCTTTACGATGAAATAGACAAATCAACTGCCGTACTGATAGGATGCGGCATGGGAAAATCGGATAATGCTCTGAAAATTTTAAAGGCGGTTATTTTGCGCGCCGCATGTCCCGTAATTATAGACGCAGACGGAATAAACCTTGTCAGCGGCTGCATACAATGGTTTAGAAAAGCGAGGACAGAGAGTACAAGCGGCGCAGAGCTGATATTCACGCCACATCCGGCGGAGCTTGCAAGGCTTGCCGGCGTGAGCACAGACGAGGCGATAGCGGACAGATACCGCATTGCAAAAAGGCTGTCGCAGGAGCTTGGCGCTGTTGTGGTTGCAAAATCATCCGCCACGATAGCCGTATCAGGCAGCTCAGGCTATGTCATGATGTTCGGAAATGACGGACTTGCAAAGGGCGGCAGCGGCGATATGCTCGCGGGGCTTACGGCGTCGTTTGCGGCGCAGGGTCTTAAAGTCTGCGATGCGGCAAGGCTTTCTCCCGTGATACTGGGCATGGCGTGTGAAGAAGTCTCGGCAGAGCTTAGCACAACAGGTATGCTTGCAAGGGACATACTCAGCTGCCTTCCAAAGCTTTTCAAGAAATTTGAAAGGGCTTGAGTTGATTGAAGAAAATATCATTTGTAATCCGTACAGCATTAGTGTTATCGCTCGCCGCAGTCGTTCTATGCGGATGCTCTCCTAAGGCCTCCGATGAGCGAACCCTTCCAAAGTGCTTTAGCTGCACTGCGGCGATAGACTTTGACGACACGACTTATGAAACGGCAATGTCGAGGTATGCGGACGGCTGGTGGGAGGTTGAGCTGACGGCTCCGGAGGCAGTAAAGGGCCTTGTGTTCACCATAAACGGCGACGACACCGAAATCTCCTTTAAGGGCTTGCATTTTATGTTTGACACGTCAAAGTTCCCTGTCGGCTCGGTGGTGTCGATTGCGGTAAAATCCTTTGACAGGCTTGCGCCGCTTACGCTTGACGTTGTAGAGGGAGAGTCAAACAACTTTGCATCCGGAAACGCAGACGGCATGACCTACTCCATCACGTTAGACAAAAACGGAATTCCCCTTTCTTTGGACTTAGGGGACAGCGGAATGAAGATAACGTTTACAAGCTTTGAGATTATCGAAGAACAGCCGGAGCAGACGACTGCCGCCGAAGAAAGCGTGACAGCTGCTCCACAGACAACAGCATCGCCGGAAACGACGCAGTTGTCCAACGCTTCATAGTCAACATCCTTCACTTAAAAAATAAATCCTCATAAGCCGGTCGGCTCATGAGGATTTTTTATATCTAAACGGACGCCGGTAATATCGGTGCGAGATGATATGTTCCGCCGTCCGAGTGATGTTTGCGCTATAAAGACGCGGCGGGTTTATGCCGTGCATAATTTGCGTGCTGCCGGCCGTGCGCCACGCCCTCAAAGCTAAGACGGTGCAAATGAAATGCTGCCCGGCTCCCGGGCGAAAGTGTGCCTTCAGGCGTGCTATCAGTCGAAAGTGTCGTTTACACTCCGCTTTCGCCGTAATTAGAAAGCACTCTTGCGGAAGGGTCGTTTACGTCGCAGCCCTTCCAGCTCTTATTCGGCATCCAGAAATCTACTATCATCTGAGACTGAGAGGGGTAATACTTCTCAAATATCTCCCGATACAAAAGCGATTCCTTTGTAAACGGCATGCAATGGGTATACTTTGTGCGCTTTTTCTCATACTCTTCATCGGTATAAAGGGTCTCGGCGTACTCCTTTAGATAATCGACCATGGAATGTCCCACGGCATCCGAAAACGCCGCCTTTTCACGCCAGAGTATATCCTTAGGCAGGTAGTCCCCTTCAAAAGCGTGTCTTAAAAGGTACTTGCCCTTATTGTAGACGTTAATCTTTTTCTCCGGATCAACTGCCATGACGTATTTAACAAAATCTATGTCTCCGAACGGAACCCTTGCCTCAAGCGAGTTTACCGATATGCATCTGTCGGCGCGCAAAACGTCATACATGTTCAACTCTCTTATGCGCTTTTGCGATTCCTCCTGAAACGCCTCGGCGTCAGGTGCGAAATCGGTGTACTTATATCCGAAAAGCTCATCGGATATTTCTCCCGTGAGGAGCACGCGGATGTCGGTGTTTTCATGTATCCACTTGCACAAAAGATACATTCCCATGCTCGCGCGTATGGTTGTTATATCAAACGTGCCGAGGATTTTTATAACCTGCTCAAGCGACGACAGAACGTCGTCCTTGGTCATTATGACTTCAGTGTGGTCGCTGCCTATGTAGTCCGCAACTTCTTTTGCGTACTTGAGGTCTATGGCGTCCCCGCTCATGCCTATTGCGAAGGTGCGTATAGGCTTATCGGACTCCCTTTGTGCTATTGCACACACGAGGGATGAATCAAGGCCGCCGGAAAGCAAAAAGCCAACCTTTGCGTCCGCAACCAATCTCTTTTCAACGCCCTTTACAAGCTTTTCACGGATGTTTTTGCACACCGTTTCGAGGTCGTCATGTATAACGCTTTTCACCTCGGACAGGTCGCAGTATTTTACGAACTTTCCGCCCTTATAGTAGTGTCCGGGCGGGAAGGGCATGATTTTATCCACAAGCCCCTCAAGGTTTTTCGGCTCGCTTGCCATTATCATCGCGCCTTTTTCGTCGCAGCCGTAGTAAAGCGGGCGTATGCCTATCGGATCGCGGGCGGCTATGAATTCGCCGTTTTCGGCGTCGAATATTATCAATGCAAACTCGGCGTCGAGCTGCTCAAACATCTTTTCGCCGTATTCTTTGTACATCGGCAGCAAAACCTCACAGTCGGAGCCGGTTGAAAACTCATAGCCCTCCGCGCGCATTTTGCTCTCAAGCTCTTTAAAGTTATATATTTCCCCGTTGCACACGAGGCAGCTTTTATCCCTTTCAAACGGCTGCATGCCCTTAGGCGTCAAATCCATTATTGCGAGCCTGTGAAATCCGAGCAGTCCACAGCCTGTGTCAACAATTCTCGAATCGTCGGGACCTCTTGATACAGTCCTCTCAAAGCCCTTCTTGAAGAGGGCAAGGTCGGCGCCGCTCTTCAGATATCCCATTATAGAACACATATTTATCTCCGTATCCCAATCGGTGCAGGCGCCCTGAAAACGCCTGCACCGACTGCACATGATGTTTTTTCGGATGAGCTTACTCTACATCCTGAAGAGCGGCGTAGCCTTCTTCGCCGGTTCTGACCTTTACGACGTTTTCGACATCGTATACAAAGATCTTTCCGTCTCCGATATGACCGGTGTACAATACCTCCTTAGCCGTCTCTATTACCGTTCTGACAGGTACCTTGCTCACAACGATATCGAGCTGAATCTTAGGAAGAAGCGTTGCCTCAACCTCTGCGCCGCGGTAGTACTCGGGCTTGCCCTTTTGCTGGCCGCAGCCTAAGACGTGGGTAACAGTCATTCCAGTGATTCCGAGTCCGCTCATTGCGTTCTTGAGCGCCTCAAAGCGGGACTCCTTGCAGATGATTTCGATCTTTGTGAACTTAGGTGCGCCATCGGCATGCTCGACTACCTTCTTAACCGTCTCATGAGCTACCGAAACAGCCTCTTCTACAGTGGCAGTTGCCTCGGCGGTCGCAGGTGCGGCGACTGCAAGAGTATCAACGGCGCTGTAGTCAACGCTGTCAACGGCAGGTGCAAAGTCGGGATAAGCGCGGTTGCCGTGCTCTCCGATATCCAGTCCGGCGATTTCCTCTTCGGCGGGAACGCGTATGCCGACGGTCTTCTTAAGGACGAACCAAACGAGCATTGAAGCTGCAAACACGAATGCTCCGACAGCAACTATGCCAAGCAGCTGTACTCCCAAGAGTCCGAATCCTCCGCCGTAGAACAGTCCGTTTTTAGTGGAGAGGGATGTAACGCCTTCCTTTGCGAAGAGTCCTACGCATATTGTTCCGAACACTCCGCAGCAAAGGTGAACTGATGTAGCGCCCACGGGGTCGTCTATGCCTATGCGGTCAAAGAACATTACGGCAAAGACAACGATTATTCCGGCGATTGCGCCTATCAGGAGCGATGCGCCTACGGTTACATATGCACAGCTTGCGGTTACTCCTACAAGACCTGCAAGGCATCCGTTTATCGTCATGCCGAGGTCAGGCTTGCCTATGAATATCCACGCCGTTATGGTTGACGTCATTACGGCGGCAATAGCAGAGCTGTTGGTCGTCATGAGTATGTGCATTACGTCAGACGGGTTCTGGAAGCTCATTGTCGAGCCAGGGTTGAATCC
>DDJI01000037.1:25556-37825 GCA_002338885.1 Ruminococcus sp. UBA1828
GAGCCACAATACGAACAATCCTATGACGGCAAGCGACATGCTGTGACCGGGAATAGCGCGCGGACGTTTGTTCTTATCATACTTGCCTATACGAGGACCTAAGAGCATCGCTCCTGCGAGTGCAGCCCAACCTCCTACGGAGTGGACGGCGGTATCACCGGCGAAGTCCTGGAATCCNNGCAAGCCATCCTCCGCCCCATATCCAGTGACCGACTATGGGATAGATGAGAAGTGTCAGCACGAATGAGAAAATGATAAATGATATGTACTTTACTCTTTCCGCAACGGCTCCGGAAACTATCGTGGCAGCCGTTCCGCAGAAAACAAGCTGGAAGAAGAATTTGCCCCAGAACGGAACGCTTGATGTGAGGGTGTCGTCATAAACAGACAGGTCTGTTCCGCCCAAAATCCACAGGTTTTCCGTTCCTACTATCGGGTTGTCTCCTCCGAACATCAGACCCCAGCCCAAAAGCATGAAGCCAAGAGATGAAACTGCAAAGACAATAAAGTTCTTTGACAGGATGTTGACTGTGTTTTTGGAACGGGCAAATCCCGCTTCNNAAGCCCAGGTTCATAAAGAACACCAGTATTGCACACAGGAACACCCATAGCGTATCGACTAAGTCAAATTGCATAGTGAATCATTCCTTTCTTTCCCCTTTGTTTATTACACCCCGAACAACAGCTTGTCGTAGGTCGGGAAGGGCCAGTATTTTTCCGCGGTGAGGGTCTCCGCCTCGTCGCAGGGCGCTCTTAGCGCATCCATCTTGGGAAGTATGTCGTCCCTGATGCGGTATGACGCCTCGGTCACATCTGTGATCTTCTTGTAGGATGCGATTGCCTCCTCAAGCGCCTCGGTTGCCTCGTCGATCTTATCGGTGAGGGCGGAGAGCTTTTCAATAAGTCCTTTTTCGGTCTTGATGCTTATCTTGTCGGAAACCGCAAGCTTTCTTGTGCAAGCCTTTGCGAGGTCTGATACGTATGCCTCGATTGCGGGCATTATCTGCTTTCTCGCCATATCGACCATTGTGTTTGCCTCGATGTTTACCGACTTGCAGTAGTTGTCGAGCATTATCTCGCATCTTGAGTGAAGCTCGGCAACGGAGAACACCTTGTGAGATGTGAGCATATCTACATTCTTCTTGTCGAGCAGCCTCGGCATGCAGTCAGGTGTAGTCTTGAGGTTGAGAAGTCCCCTTACCTCGGTAGCTTCCTTTATCCATGCGTCGTCGTAGCCGTTGCCGTTGAAGATGATTCTCTTGTGATCCTTGATGGTCTTTTTGATCATCGCATGAAGTGCCGATTCAAAGTCCTCTGCTCCCTCAAGTCTGTCCGCATATATCTTCAGCGACTCTGCAACAGCAGCGTTGAGCATGATGTTTGCGCAGGCGATGGAGTTTGAAGAGCCGAGCATTCTGAACTCGAACTTGTTGCCGGTAAATGCGAAGGGAGATGTGCGGTTGCGGTCTGTGGTATCGCGTGTGAACCTCGGCAAAACATGCACGCCGAGCTTCATGACCGTCTTTTCCGCTCCGTTATAGGACGTATCGTTTTCGATGGCGTCCAAAACAGCGGTCAGCTCATCGCCCAGGAACATGGATACGACTGCCGGAGGCGCCTCGTTAGCGCCCAATCTGTGGTCGTTGCCCGCCGTAGCGACTGAAAGTCTCAAAAGATCCTGATAGTCGTCTACAGCCTTGATTACAGCGCAAAGGAAGAGCAAAAACTGTGCGTTCTCGTAAGGAGTTTCGCCGGGAGTCAAAAGGTTTACGCCGGTGTCGGTTGAGATGGACCAGTTGTTGTGCTTTCCGCTTCCGTTCACTCCTGCGAAGGGCTTCTCATGGAGCAGGCAGACAAGTCCGTGTCTTGCGGCGACCTTTTGCATCATTTCCATGGTGAGCTGGTTGTGGTCTGTTGCGATGTTTGTGGTGGAGTATATCGGCGCAAGCTCGTGCTGAGACGGTGCAACCTCGTTGTGCTGTGTCTTGGCGAGGATACCGAGCTTCCACAGCTCTTCGTTGAGGTCCTTCATGTACTCCGCGACTCTGGGCTTGATTGCTCCGAAGTAGTGGTCGTCAAGCTCCTGTCCCTTTGGCGGCTTTGCACCGAAAAGCGTTCTTCCGGTAAAGACGAGGTCTTTTCTCTTCTCATAAAGCTCCTTGGGAACGAGGAAGTATTCCTGCTCGGGTCCCACGGAAGTTCTCACGCACTTGACGGTGTCGTTTCCGAAGAGCTTGAGTATTCTGAGCGCCTGCTTATTGAGCGCTTCCATGGAGCGGAGCAGCGGGGTCTTCTTGTCAAGAGCCTCTCCGCCGTAGGAGCAGAACGCCGTGGGTATGCAAAGCGTGCTGTCCTTTATGAACGCATAGGACGTGGGATCCCATGCCGTGTATCCTCTTGCCTCAAACGTAGCTCTTAATCCTCCGGAGGGGAAGCTCGAGGCATCCGGCTCGCCCTTTATAAGCTCCTTGCCGGAAAACTCCATAATCACCCTGCCGTCCGGTGCGGGAGAAATAAATGCGTCATGCTTCTCCGCGGTGATGCCGGTAAGCGGCTGGAACCAGTGAGTGAAATGGGTCGCGCCGTTGGCGATTGCCCAATCCTTCATGGCGGCGGCAACTGCGTCCGCAACGTGTAAATCAAGTCTCGCACCCTCGTCAATAGTCTTTTTTAATGACCTGTAAATTTCCGGAGGGAGATTTGCCTTCATCACTCTGTCATCAAACACTTTAGTGCCGAAGATCTCAGAAACCTTTGAACTGCTCATAACCAACTCTCCTTTTCGTAAATAAAAAAACGGACAATGCGCCTTAGCTTATCTTAGCTCAGACGTCATTGCCCGAATATAAACAAGTATTTTTATGTGTGCCCGACTTTCAGCGCAGGTGTGTGATACATTGCCGAAAAGCATAAAGCGCCTATAAGGCGGTAAAAAAATAAAGCGTCTTAGAGATTCGTGTGTTCTCTAAGACGCCTTTGCCTTATGTGATGATTATACTACCGTCAATCCCTGCTGTCAAGGCTTGAGCAGCACATTTTTTGCACAAAAATTATTCGTCTACCTTGGGGAGCTTTTTGATATTTTGCGCAATTTCCTCATCGGTGGGGATGTAGTCGGTCATCTTTCCGTCGTGATAGCTCTCATACGCAACCATATCAAAGTATCCGGTTCCGGTGAGACCAAATAGAATTGTTTTTTCCTCGCCGGTTTCCTTGCACTTGAGCGCCTCGTCGATTGCAACCTTTATTGCGTGGCTGCTCTCGGGAGCGGGAAGAATGCCCTCTACCCTTGCAAACTGCTCTGCCGCAGCAAATACTTCGGTCTGAGGAACGGAAACCGCTCTCATGTAGCCGTCGTGGTAAAGCTTAGAAAGAACAGGGCTCATGCCGTGGTATCTGAGGCCTCCCGCGTGGTTTGCGGCGGGCATGAATCCCGAGCCGAGAGTGTACATCTTTGCAAGCGGGCAAACCATTCCGGTGTCGCAGAAGTCGTATGCATACGTTCCTCTTGTGAAGCTGGGGCAGGATGCAGGCTCTACGGCGACGATATCGTAATCAGCCTCGCCTCTGAGCTTTTCGCCCATGAACGGAGCGATGAGTCCGCCGAGGTTTGATCCTCCGCCGGCGCATCCTATTATAATATCGGGCTTAACGCCGTACTTATCAAGCGCTATCTTTGACTCAAGTCCTATTACGGACTGGTGGAGCATGACCTGGTTCAGAACACTTCCCAAAACATAGCGGTATCCGGGTGTTTCGGTTGCCTTTTCAACCGCCTCGGATATTGCGCAGCCTAAGCTTCCCGTAGTTCCGGGGTGTTCCTTTAAAATTTCACGTCCGACCTTGGTCTCCGTAGAGGGAGAAGGAGTTACGGATGCGCCGTAAACTTTCATGACCTCACGTCTGAAGGGCTTTTGCTCATAAGAGCACTTTACCATGTAAACCTTGCAGTCAAGTCCCAAATACGCACAAGCCATCGAAAGTGCGGTTCCCCACTGACCGGCTCCGGTCTCTGTGGTGACGCCCTTGAGGCCCTGGTTCTTTGCATAATACGCCTGAGCGATTGCAGAGTTGAGCTTATGGCTCCCGCTGGTGTTGTTGCCCTCAAACTTATAGTATATCTTGGCAGGTGTGCCGAGCTTCTTTTCAAGGCAGTACGCCCTTACGAGCGGAGAAGGTCGATACATCTTATAAAAATCAATTATCTCCTGAGGGATTTCATAGTACCTTGTGTCGTTGTCAAGCTCCTGCTTGACAAGCTCCTCACAAAATACCACCGACAGCTCCTCGGCTGTCATGGGTTTGTTTGTCGCCGGATTGAGAAGCGGCGCCGGCTTTTCCTTCATGTCTGCGCGAAGATTGTACCAGGTCTTGGGCATCTCGCTTTCTTCAAGATAGATTTTGTAGGGGATTTTTTCGTTTGACATGTTCGTGTCTCCTTTCGGTTATTTGGCGTGTAGGTCGGGTTAAATATAAATACAAATAAAAAACCCGTCCCTACAATAATTTCATTGCCGGGACAGGAGAATCCTGCGGTGCCACCCTGCTTGGCGATATATCGCCCTCTCTTACGTACCTGCGGTCTTGCTTTGCAAAACGCATATACGAGTGCTCTGTTAACGGAAAGCCGCTCCGTCTTCCATACTCCGCAGCAAATTATATCGCTGCCTTTCCGGTCGCCCTCGGAAGTCCATTCGGAATCAGGTCATACGCCGCAATCACACCGCCTGCGGCTCTCTGCAGTACGCTTATGAAACCTACTTCTCTTCTTCAACAGTTTAGCTTAGTATATCATTGCCCTGCTAAAAAGTCAACACCCTCTTCAAAAATTTTTTCGGGTAAAAATAACTAAATTTTATCGTCGGGACGGCCGCGCATTTTGTCGCGCGAGCGCTTGACAGAGCGCCGCTGCAATGGTATAATTCAAGCATTGATGAGCAAAGGCGTTCATTCATACAGGACAACTGTCTGTGTATGGTGAACGCCTTTTCTTTTATACCTTTTACGGAAAGGACGATGAGTTATGCTCTTGGAGGGGCAGGTCAGGATACCGTCCGGCTGCGCAATATCAGCCATGATATCAAAGGAAGGCAGACGGGTAAACGGTGAAAAAATCATGCAGAGCATGGTCCCCATGCACGACCGTTCAAACGGTTTGGGAGGCGGCTTTGCGGCGTACGGAATATATCCTGAGTACAAAGAGTTCTATGCATTTCACATTTTCTACAACGACAATGCAGACAGAATAGCGTGCGAGACATTTTTAAAGGACGGTTTTGAGATCGTCAGGGCGGAGAACATACCTATAAGGAAGATCCCGCAGATAACTAACGTTCCGCTCATATGGAGGTACTTTGTAGCTCCGCTGGGATCGGTGCTTTCAAGGCTTCAGCTTGACGAAAAAGAGTACGTGGCAAGGATGGTCATGAAGATAAACACACAGATAGACGGCGCGTATGTCTTTTCAAGCGGAAAGAACATGGGCGTGTTTAAAGCGGTGGGATTCCCTGAGGACGTAGGAAGGTTCTACAGGCTGGAGGAATACGAGGGCTACTGCTGGACAGCCCACGGAAGATATCCCACAAACACGCCCGGCTGGTGGGGCGGCGCTCACCCGTTTGCTCTGCTTGACTATTCAATAGTCCATAACGGCGAAATATCATCCTACGACGCAAACAGGCGCTTTATAGAGATGTTCGGGTACAAATGCACCCTTCAAACCGACACCGAGGTAATAACCTACATAGCGGATTATCTCATACGCAGGCAGGGACTGACGCTCAAGGAGACGGCGTCGGTAATTGCCGCGCCGTTCTGGTCTACAATCGATTCAAGACCGGAGCCGGAAAAGAGCATTTTAAGCTACCTGAGGACGGTTTACCCGAGCCTTTTGATAACCGGACCCTTCTCGATAATTTTGGGCTTTGAGGGCGGTCTGATGGCGTTAAACGACCGCTTGAAGCTGCGCTCAATGGTGGTTGCGGACAAAGACGACATGGTCTACATCGCGAGCGAGGAAGCGGCGATAAGGGTTATGGAGCCTGACGCCGAAAACATTTATGCTCCTGCCGGAGGAGAGCCGGTAATAGTAAAGGTAAAGGAGGGCGCGTATTGATATGTCGATCTCATACATATACCCCGAGTTTGAGGTCATAAGAAACCCCAACCGGTGCATAGCCTGCCGCGTATGCGAAAGGCAGTGTGCAAACGAGGTTCACCGCTATGACCCCGAAACAAAGTCAATGATAAGCGACGAATCAAAGTGCGTAGACTGCCAAAGATGCGTTTCGCTCTGCCCCACGCGTGCGCTCAAGATAGTCAAAACGGACTGTGCGCTCAGAGAAAATGCGAACTGGCAGCAGGACACGATAAACGAGATATACAAGCAGGCGGGAAGCGGCGGAGTTTTGCTCTCATCCATGGGCAATCCAAAGCCGATGCCCGTTTACTGGGACAAGATTTTAATAAACGCATCGCAGGTTACAAACCCGCCGATAGACCCGCTCAGAGAGCCTATGGAGACGAGGGTGTTCTTAGGCAAGAAGCCGTCCGAGCCGAAGCGCAACCCCGACGGAAGCTTAAAAACCGACATTCCCCCTCAGCTTGAGCTGTCCATGCCGGTCATGTTTTCCGCGATGAGCTACGGCTCTATAAGCTACAACGCCCATGAAAGCCTGGCGCGTGCGGCAAAGGAGCTGGGCATCTACTACAACACCGGTGAAGGCGGACTGCACGAGGACTTTTACTGCTACGGTGAAAACACCATTGTGCAGGTGGCGTCGGGACGTTTCGGAGTGTATGAGGACTACCTCAACGCCGGCGCAGCAATCGAAATCAAGATGGGTCAGGGCGCAAAGCCCGGAATAGGCGGACATCTGCCCGGAACGAAAATCGTAGGAGACGTGTCGAGGACGAGGATGATACCTGAAGGCTCAGATGCAATATCCCCTGCCCCGCACCACGACATTTATTCAATAGAGGATTTGAGGCAGCTTGTGTTCTCGCTCAAGGAAGCGACGAGATACAAAAAGCCCGTAATAGTAAAGGTTGCGGCGGTTCACAACATTGCGGCGATTGCAAGCGGAATTGCAAGAAGCGGAGCGGACATCATTGCCATAGACGGTTTCAGAGGCGGAACCGGAGCGGCTCCGACGAGAATACGCGACAACGTGGGAATACCGATAGAGCTTGCGCTGGCAGCCGTGGACAAAAGGCTGAGGGACGAGGGAATAAGAAACAACGTATCCCTCGTGGTCGGCGGAAGCATTCGCTCCTCCGCAGACGTTGTAAAGGCCGTTGCGCTCGGCGCGGACGCATGCTACATCGCCACGGCGGCGCTTTTGGCGCTGGGATGCCACCTGTGCAGAACCTGCCAGACGGGAAAATGCAACTGGGGCATAGCGACACAGCGTCCGGAGCTTGTCAAGAGGCTGAACCCCGACATAGGCAGCAAACGCCTTGTAAACCTCATGAGCGCATGGCGGCATGAGATAATGGAGCTTATGGGCGGAATGGGCATAAACTCAATTGAAGCACTGCGCGGAAACCGACTTATGCTGCGCGGTGTAAGTCTTACGGAAAAGGAGCTTGAGATTCTCGGTATCTCACACGCGGGAGAATGAAAAGAGTATTTGTTAACGAAAAATGGTGTCTTGGCTGTCATCTTTGCGAATACAACTGCGCTTTCGCAAACTCCGGCTGCGACGATATGGTTAAAGCGCTCAAGGGCAAAGACATATACCCGAGGATAAAAGTCGAGGGCGACGACAAGATAACGTACGCCGTCTCGTGCAGGCACTGCACCGACCCGATATGCGTGCGCAGCTGCATATCGGGAGCGCTGTCAAAGTCTGAGGATGGCATGGTCAGCATAGACAAAAACAAGTGCATAGGCTGCCTGACATGCGTCCTGGTCTGCCCTTACGGAGCTATTTCGCAGGACGAAACCGGCGCGGTTCAAAAGTGCGAGCTTTGTTTAAAGAACAGCTGCGGCTCGCCCGCATGCGTAGCGGGATGCCCGAACAACGCGATAGTATATGAGGAGAGGTGATAAGATGAAAAACTATGTCATCATCGGAAACGGAACAGCCGCCGCGGGATGCATAGAGGGAATAAGGAGCGCAGACAGCGAGTCGAAGATAACCGTCATTTCCGCGGAAAACAGACCGGTATACTGCCGTCCCCTCATATCCTACTATCTTGAAGGCAAGACGACTATAGAAAAGATGAACTATCGCCCCGAGGACTTTTATGAGAAAAACGGCTGCGAGGTTGTCTACGGACAGGAAGCCACGTCGATAGACCCCGCTAAAAAGACCGTTTCGCTTTCGGGCGGAGCGGAAATACCCTACGACAAGCTTTGCATAGCTACAGGCTCATCGCCGTTTGTCCCTCCCGTTGAAGGGCTTGAGAGCGTGAAGAACAAGTTCAGCTTTATGACTATTGACGACGCCCTGTCGCTTGAGCATGTGCTCACACCGCAGTCAAGGGTGCTCATAGTCGGCGCGGGACTCATAGGGCTGAAGTGCGCAGAGGGAATTTGCGCAAGGGCAGGCTCCATAACCGTGTGCGACCTTGCGGACAGGGTTTTGTCGAGCATACTTGACACCGACGGAGCGGCCATGGTTCAAAAGAAACTTGAGGAGCACGGAATAAGATTTCTTTTAAACGACACCGCAAAGAGCTTTGAGGACGGATGCGCACTGATGGCGAGCGGCGAGCGTGTTTACTTTGACGTTTTGGTCATGGCTGTCGGCGTCAGGGCGAATATAGGCATAGCAAAGGATGCCGGCTGCGAGTGCTCAAGAGGCATAACGGTAAACGACAGGCTTATGACGACAGTGAGTGACATATACGCCGCAGGCGACTGCACTCAGGCGTACGACATAACCTCGGGAGCCGTCAAGGTCATGGCGATAATGCCCAACGCATACATGCAGGGCAGGTGCGCGGGAGAAAACATGGCAGGCGGAGACAGCAGCTTTTCAAACGCAATGCCGATGAACTCAATCGGATTTTTCGGTCTGCACGTCATGACGGCGGGATGCTTTACGGGAGACATGTATGAAGAGAGAACCGCCGGCACGCTCAAGAGGCTGTTTACAAAGGACAACAAGCTTATCGGCTTTGAACTTATCGGATGCACAGACCGTGCGGGAATATACACAAACATGATAAGAAATCAAATTCCGCTCGACACGGTGGAGTTTGACGCCCTGAAGAAAATGCCGAACCTATATTTATTCGGTAAAGACTATTGCAAACAGAAGCTTGGAGGTGTAGTATAGAATATGGTTATAGATGCGAGCGGACTCGGATACGCCGAGCTGAACGAAAAAATCAGAGCATCCGTGGGCACGGTGAAAATCACCGGATGTTTGGGACAGAGATTTATCGGCGCTGGAATGTCGGATAAATCAATAGAGATTGAAGGAATTCCCGGCAACGCCATGGGCGCATACTTAAACGGCGCAAACATAACCACAAGTGCAAACGCGCAGGACGCCGTGGGCGATACGATGAACGACGGCAGCATAGTCATCCGAGGAACTGTCGGCGACGCTGTCGGATACGCCATGAGAGGCGGACAGATTTACGTCGAGAAAAACGCCGGTTACCGCGCAGGCATACACATGAAGGAATACAAGGACAAGAAGCCGGTAATAGTAATAGGCGGACGTGCGGGAAGCTTTTTGGGCGAGTATCAGGCTGGCGGAATAATAATCGTTTTGGGCTTAAACGACGACAGCAGGCCGATAGTCGGCAATTTTCCCTGCACAGGCATGCACGGCGGAAAGGTGTTTTTGCGAACCGATCCGTCTAAGCTGAAGCTGCCCAAGCAGGTATCGGCAAGAGTTGCGGATCAAAGCGACATGGAGCAGGCAATGCCATATATCAAGCGCTACTGCGAGCTTTTTGGCGCAGATGAAAAGGCGCTGCTTTCAAAGAGCTTTACCGTCATCACTCCGGACAGCAAAAATCCATACAAGCAGATGTATGTTCAGAACTAGACTTCGTCTTGTTCAGAACTAGACTTCGTCTTGTTCAGAACTAAGCTACTAAGCTGTAAGTAATCAAAATATGCGCAGATTTATAATAAAACGAGAACAGGAGGAAAGCCTCGATATTTTCGACGGCGAAATTAAAAATGAGCTACACACCTGACGAGATCATGCAATACCTTGAAGAAGAGGACGTAAAATTTATCAGGCTTACCTTTTGCGACGTGTTCGGCAAGCAAAAAAACATCTCCGTCATGCCGAGCGAGATGCCGAAGGCGTTTGAGCGCGGTATAGCCATAGACGCCTCAGCAATAGAGGGATTCGGCGGCGAGTCTCATTCCGACTTGTTTTTGACGCCCGATCCGTCGAACATAGCCGTGCTGCCGTGGAGACCTGAGCACGGAAGGGTTGTGAGAATGTTCTGCGACATAAACAACCCCGACGGCTCGCATTGCAGTGCGGACACGAGAAATCTTTTAAAAAACACTGTTGAAAAAGCAGAGAAGTTAGGATATAATTTTGAATTTAGGCCGGAAACGGAGTTTTATCTGTTCAAGAGGGACGCTGACGGCGAGCCGACATCCACACCGTACGACAGAGCGGGATACATGGACATCGCCCCCGACGACAAGGGTGAAAACGTCAGAAGAGAGATATGCCTCACCCTTGAGCAGATGGGCATACGCCCCGAAAGCTCCCACCACGTTGAAGGCCCGGGTCAGAACAAGATAGCGTTCAGGTACTCCGAGCCTTTGAGCGCCGCGGACAATTCGGTGACGTTTTGCACTGTTGTAAGCACGGTTGCCGCGAGGTACGGCTTGTATGCAGACTTCTCCCCCAAGCCGCTTGAAAACGACGCGGGAAACGGAATGCACATAAACATATCGGCAAGCCATGACGGCGAGGACATACTTGCGCCGGTTCTGGCGGGAATACTTGAGTACATCTGCGACATGACGGTATTTTTAAACCCTGCCGAGGCGTCGTACCGCCGTTTTGGAACGTACAAGGCTCCTAAGTATGTGAGCTGGACGAACGAAAACCGTTCTCAGCTCGTGAGAATCCCCGCAATACCGGTTTCGGGAGGAAACAGGCGTGCGGAGCTTCGCTCCCCTGACCCCATGTGCAACCCGTATCTTGCATTTTCGCTTTTGATTAACGCGGGAATAGAGGGCATGCAAAGAGGTCTTGCCCTTCCGCCGGCATGCAACATAAACATGCAGACCGCATCGGCGCTGGATTTAAGCGGATTCAAGCTTCTGCCGAGGAGCTTAACGCTTGCATCGGAATGCGCGTCAAACAGCGAATTTATACGCAAATATCTTCCCGAAGGCATTATTTCGTGCTACTGCAACCGCTAATAACACGATAAGGAGTAAATCATAATGGAGCTAATGGTGCGAATTTACGGCGTGCTGGTGGTATCAGCCTCCGAAAAATTCAATGAGACAATTCAAAAGCTTCTCCCCAAAAACCGCTACAATCCCGTGATTGTGGTTTGCGACGCGGGAGAGGCCCACAGAATCATGCTCGAACGCAGCTTCGACATAGTTATGATTAACTCTCCCCTTCCGGACGAATTCGGCACAAGGCTTGCATCCGACGTCTGCGGACAGAGCGGCGCGGGTGTTATGCTGCTTGTAAAAGCCGAGCATTACGAGGACATCAGCGCGCGCCTCACTCCTATGGGTATTTTCACCATATCAAAGCCGCCTCCGCGCAGTTTATATTGCAGTCGATGCAGCTGCTGTGCGGAACAAGGGAGCGGCTTAGGATGATGGAGAAAAAGGCTGCGACGTTTGAAGAAAAGATGTCCGAGATAAGGATAGTAAACCGTGCAAAGCTTCTTTTGATATCGGAGAAAAATCTGACCGAAACACAGGCGCACAGATATATTGAAAAGCAGGCAATGGACAGATGCATGACAAAAAAGGCTATTGCCGAGGAAATAATAAACGAATGCAGCGCGTAGGCGCATGGGCTACAGACGCCGGCGTGTTTGACAGCGCTGCTTTGTTTGGCATAACTTTGAGGAAAGGAATGTTTCACGCGGCAGCGAACCGCGCATCGAAACAAACGGTCGATAACAATGGTTGACAAGACAAAATACATATTTATAACCGGAGGCGTTGTTTCCGGACTCGGAAAAGGCATAACCGCAGCATCCTTAGGAAGGCTTTTAAAGGCAAGAGGTCTTAAAGTTGCCGCTCAAAAGCTCGACCCGTACATAAATGTAGACCCCGGAACGATGAGCCCTTATCAGCACGG
>DDJI01000077.1 GCA_002338885.1 Ruminococcus sp. UBA1828
TTCCAGCCAATGCGTTAAAAAAATAAGAAACATATGCAGTCGCTTTGACAAGAGCGCTCATAAGGCTATTTATTGCCGGAAGCGCCTTATCATATATTGCCTGAAACGCCGTCAGCAAATTTCCTTTGATCAGTGCAAGACTATCCGCAAATTTTGCATTGGATTTTAAATAGCCGGAAAACATTTGACGCAGCTTATTAAACGCAGAGTATAGGACAGTAAAGATTAATGCCGATTTAGCCACACTTACGAGACGTTTCCCAAAGTCCTTAAAAGCATTTCCAGCTTTTGAAACNNTGCTTTACTCATCCTGCTTGCCTTATCTGAGCCATTACCCATTGCGCTGTCAAGCTTCTGACCTGTAACCTCTGCAGCAGCCTGCATTTGCTTCAGTTTAATATTAGCCTCTTCTATCTTTTGATTGAGCGGGTCTATTTTTTCCGCCATCATTGTTTTTGACACGCCCTTGCCAGACTTGGCCATTTCGTTATTCCAGTAAGCAAGCTCTTTTTGCATATCCTGTATTGCCTGTTGCTGCTTCCGTATTTTTGCTGTTGCAACGTCAAAATCCGCTTGCAGCTTTTTAATTTTTGGGCTTATCTTGCTATCATCCAACCCGAGTGATATAACTAAATCCTCTGCCATTTATTCACCACCTTGCAGTGCTATATAATCTCGTCAATAATTGCCTTGTCATCGTCGGATAGTCTCTTTTTGAGGTGGATAATATCGTAATTATCCCTCAAATAATCTTTTTCGTATTTTTCAAGCTTTTGGTGTTTTACTTGCTTAGCCCTGATGCGGCAGACGGTTGAAAATGTGCATTCCCCGATCTCCATGTATGCGCCAAGAAACGTCCACCAATGCAAATAATCACGTTCTCTGCATTCATATCCCAGCACACGATTAACCGGCGAGACTATAAGCCGGAAATCCTGCTCCCAGTCCATAAGCTGCGGCTTGCTCTTGCTGTCCGGGCTATCATCTTCCCCGCCGCTCAAAAACCACATGCCTTTTTCGAGCGCCTCAATCCTGTTAAGGATTTTATAAGGCTCTAGTTATAGGATTTTTAGAAATACTTGCTCTTTTTCCCTGTCGGATAGGTTAGGGTCGGACAGCGCTGTAATTATATCCAGCGCCGCCCGAAAGTCGGAACGTATATCAAGCGGCTCTCCGTCTACTACAAGCTGTTTCGGCAGGTCGTATATCATTTTTTGTCATACTTTTCCGTGTATGCCGCTACGCGTTTATTAGATGCTTCGCGAGCCTCTTGCAATTTTTCAGCAATAACTGGCATAATTGCATTTAAGAACGCTTCTACATATGTAGTATCTTCATACGGCGCAACCACAGATGTTGATCCAAATACAACTTCAGAAACAGGATAGCCAAAAATATAATCTATCTGATCACGAATTAGCTTTTCAGTCTTTTCGCGCTCATCGAGTCTCTCTTCAGTTACATCTTCTCCCTTGCGTTCACGACTGGAAAGATCTGCTTCGGCTTGACGTATAAGCTGCATAGCTGCTGTCATTCTGCGTACAGAATCTCGCGCCCTGAGCAAAATTCCGTCATCTGTCGTATCAATGTATATTACTTTGTCTTCGCCATACAAGTCCTTATTGACGTATATTTTTTCCTGATGTTTTGCAAGATTAAGATTGATATTAGACATTTTTATGCCCCTCCTTGATTATGAATTATATTTTTAGGCGTTGTTTGGAGTAAAAGTGATAGTATCTGTTTTCTTATATCCGTTTACAGTGCCCAGTGTCTTGTCGTTGGAAAATGTTATCTCAATCGGCATATCGACATATGCAGAGCCGCCCTCGCCCGTGGGTCTGATAGTACAGTTGACATGCTTCTCCGCGTGGTACTTAGGAGTGCTGCCGGAGCTACCCTCGTTAATATAGGCGCGTATAAGATATACCTCAAAAGCCGACAGCTCAGAGGGCGCGTTGCGCTCCAAGATATCCACAAGCTTGAACAGGAGCTTATTTCCTCCTCTTACAGTCATAGGCTCAAGGGACTGAGTCATGTTTATTGAATTTATGTTTTCCTCGGTTATTCCCATTATATCCGTAACGGTTTCGGAGTCTGTCTCATATGAAATTGAACTGTCCTCAACTCCTACACCGATAGGAATTATTGCGTCATCAACTTTCACAGCGGTCACAAGAAGTTTTCGCTCGGCTTTCTGATTTTCCTGCAAGTCAAAATCTGTAGCTGCATAATTTGCCATATTATCATCCTCTCATATAGATTAATCGTATTGCTCATACTCAATTCTCACTTGAGTTACATATTTTGTTATTGTCTCGGTTACTGCTGTTGCAATCGGTGAGTTGCTTAACACACGCACACCGGTTATAATACAGCCTGTGCCGAAATCGGGATATGACTTGTCCGCATCCTGAGCCGCAATCCAGCGCCCGAAATCCTCAGCTGCGTTGAGCGAACTGATATTAGTCGTGCCATACGGTGTAGTGCTGTCGTAGGTCAAAAACACGGCGTAGGCGAAATCATAGCGGCATGTCTTGATACCCGTTATATCTGTACTAATTACATTATCTGTAGGATTTGGTATAAGCACGCTTGCGCCGTTGTTTGCCGCCCCGAAGTTAAAATACAGCTCCTTAACATCGGGAAAGCTCTGAATCCACTCCCATACTGCCGTGTTTTTGTCCATGTCTTAGCCCTTTCCCATCTTCCGCCTAATTATATAGTCCTCAATCTCGCCTATTATCCTGTCGCTCTTAGCATCCATTGCAGCCTGCCCCCAATGCGACGTTGCAAGCGGGCTTATGTCGTGATTGTAGTTGAGCTCTCGCGCCGGATTGGCTAACACCTTGGGCGGCTCATCGTGGCGCGCCCATGCAGAGCCCGTAACAGCCGATACCATAAGCTGACCGTTGTATAGATACCTTGCGTAAGGTGATAGATATCTAATGCCGTCCTTGGTTATCTCTACATTGTCTCTAAGCAAGCCCGTGCGCATTGGAGTATACGTCGCCATATAACGGTACAGCGTGTTTTGGGCAAAGAGCCGCGTTTCATCATCGACAAAATTACTGAGCTTATCCTTTAAGCTTGCGTTAACTTTAACAGCCGTTGACATTGCTATGCTCCTGTAATCAACACGTGGCTTAGCGGGGCAATGGTATTATCGCGGACGCTTCCGACTATAATGCTGTCGCCCGGGCATGCAGACTTAACCTGTGCGGGCGAAACCATAGCATTAAGATCATCAATGGAACACGCTCCTTTTATCACTACAGACTTTTTGGGAATGACATGAATCATATCGGCAGACGGGATTCTGACCGTAGTTGAGTTTTGCGTGTACCATTCAGTCGAGTTTGCCATACTGCTTTTAGTGTTTNNGCTGCGTTTTCTTCAAGTCATTGTCATAAGCCTGCGTCAAAACGGTCACATCTGCGTTCCACCATTGATATTGAGCCATCATTTATCATCAACACCCCTGTATGTGTATTCCGTCGCATAGCGGAAAACAATGTCCTTACATTCAGAGCTATGCTGAGCGGCAGAGACGGCTGCATCTACGTACGAAACGCTGTATCCGTCATTTGAAACGCTTGATATGTTTGCATTTTTGGCGTGCTCAGACTGCTCATTTATAGCATCTATAAGATCGACCATCATATTAATCAACCTGTTTGTAAAATCAGCACGAGCGAGTCTGCCTTGCGTGTATTTGTCAGCCACAGTGGCCGCAGCTTCCTCAATTCGAGCAAACTGCTGTTGACTTAACTCAAGCGTTCCTCCGTGACTCAGATACTCTGTGTATGTAATGTACATTGTTTCACCTTACTCTCGCGACGTAACGTTGTGAATTATCCTGCCGCCTTGTACTTATGGAGATAAATTCCTGCAAGCTTGTTTTCATAAACATCTGCGATGCCGACCATTCTGTAGCCAAACTTGTAGCCGTTTGCAGTCTGGTTCGCCTCAGGCAGGATTACCTTAGTGTCAAGATGCTTGGTATACTGGATTACTGCCGGTTTATGGATAACCATGAAATTAATATTAACTCCGTCAGAAGCCTTGACATACCCTCCGGCTGTCTCTCCCACCGTAGTACCGTCGTACTGGTCAATTTTGGTGTAAAATCTCGACTGAGGTACGCTTATAATCTGGGAAAATCTGCTCAGGACAAGCTTAGACTTAGTAGTGTCCAAATCTTCAATAAGTCCCCTAAGAGTAGGAGTGATAAACAGATATCTCTCCTCCATAGGGACCTCATCCTCATCCATCTCGTTAGTTGCCGCGCGTAGCGCCGACACAACCGCTGAGCCGGTAGTGAGCTCTCCCTCAGCGGAGGAAATACCCGTAATACCTGAGTAAGTCGCAAAGCGGAAAGCGTCAAGCTCGGGGACTACCTTAGTCCTGATAAATTCGCCCGAAAGCCTGCCGAACGCTACGCCTGCCGTCTCGATATCGTCGAGGATGTCGACGTTAAACATCCTGCCCCTGTCAAAATTACAAGCCACTGTCTCGTTGGTAAGCGTTACGTCGCCGCCTACATATCCGCTGCTGCGGGAATAATTAGCAAGACCGTCCATAGATATTTTGGGGATTACAAGCTCTCCTGCATTAGCGCCCTCTCTTGCAAGCTCCGCCGCGCCGTCAAGTACAGACGTAAGCGAGGCATTAGCATATACTTCGTCGAGTAAGGTTGTATATTTCTTGAAAGTAGTTATAGAATTAGCCATATTATTTCCTTTCTACATTTTGGTAGGAAGATTAAGTTAGTTTTTGAGCCCCATTGCAGCACGCATAACGCTCATATCGTCTACAGGGCTGCCACCTGCCGGAGGTATAGCATGTGGGGCGTTAGGATTGGCAAATATCCCGTCTTTATCCTTGACGAGCGCGCCGTAAATTTCCGCGTCCGACTTGCCTTGATTCTCCTGCTTATCCAATTCAGCCTTGAACATACCGTATACCCCGTTTTTTGTAAACTCATTGATATACTGCCTGTCACCGTTGAGCTTGTCAAAGCGCTCATGCAATAATCTCTCGTGCTCCTGCTGCTGCGCCTCTTGTTTGCGCTGCTGCTCTGCCTGCTCGTATGCTGCAAGCTGCTGCCTAAGGGCGTCGAGGTCAACGCCGTCATAAGCCTTGAGCTTATCGCTTACTGACGTTAGCTCAGCTGTAAGCCCTGCAATATTATCCTCAAGCTTTTTCTTCGCTCTGCCAATATCTGCTGAGTTAATATCAAGGGCTTGGCTTATCTGCTCGTCAGTCGCATTTTCAAAAACTTTCCTCAAATCTTCTCTTGTCATATTTGATCCCTTTCTGCTTATCGCTTTCAGTTTGGTTTCGCAGTCCCTTTCTGCTTGGCTTGATAGTTTCGCGTCATTCCGGACAGGTTGTATATATTATGACGGCAAATTAATGCTATCAATAATATCTTGTATTTTTTTATATCGCATATCTATTTGTGTTATTTTATTTTGTGCTTCAGCAGCAGCTAATTGATCGCCACTTGCGTTAAAAAGACTAAGCCTGTCTTGCTGTTGCTGCCTCTGCGAGGCTAATCCGTTGAGTATCTGCCGCGCCTGCATAATGTTATACTGCTCGCCGTCAATAGTTATTGCTGCTGAGTTATATCTGCGCATCTGCTCTAAGTCCTCAGCGGAGTACACCGGCTTGGATACGCCAAGGATTATTGCATATCTCTTATGCCTGCAATTCCATTGCCCTATTGGTCTTTTCAGCGTCGCTTGTAATCTTTCAAAATCTTCCATGCTGTATTGTAAGCCCTGATATGGCAAGTGGTCTTCCGCGCACTCAAGATGTGCGGAGAGCTCTACGCCGTCAGCTCCTATCTGCTCGCCCACAATGTCCTGCATCTGCTGGTTAATCTGCCTTACGCCGTCGAGTATGTTCATCCGCGCTGCCGCATCAATCCGCCTCATATATCCGCTCTCATACTCGATAACCTTGATTCCGCTGTCGGCAAGCGACCTTAACGTGCTGCGTATTGCGGTGTTATAATCTACCGTACCATTTTGCACGGCGAGCACTGCGTCACTTACAATGCGCTTGTAACCGCTTGCAAGTGTATAATATCCGCTGCCGCCGTAATCGGTCTTAAGCTTGAGCGCCGTTGTCAGCGATAGATTATCTAACTGTCCGCTTGCCTGCCTTGATACTGCCTCTANNTTGCAATAATGCGCTCGTTGTCGATTGCTTTTGGCACTGGTATGTTTTTGTATTTATAATATATTTCAGAAAATTCCAAATCGTCTTGCGCAGACTGTACAAGCATGCTATCAAGATTATCCTTAGAGCGGTCGCTTGCCTGAGCTATTGCGTTAATAATCCTCTGCGCGTCCTGCTCAGCAGCTAACATCTGCTCTATCTGGTGCAGTTCCTTGGGCCTTAGCTGCCCTATCTCCTTGATGCGCTCGCCAACAATCCGCAAAAACTGCGTATTGATGTCTCTGTATCTATCGGCAATTGCGTCTGCTCTTGCCGCAATTATATCTATATCATCCCGAGATATCATCTGCTATTATCCTAACGTCAGCAGTGCTTGCGCTTATAGCCGCTATTGCCTCCCTCGCCTGCTCTATCGTCTCGTCAGGGTATATATACTGTCTCAGCTCCTCAGTGCTCACAGCTCCTAACGATTTCCCGGTTACAAGCTGGTTAAAAGTTTCTGCCGGGTCTTCCAGCAACGAGTAATCCCAGTCATATGTTACGGTATAATCTCCTTGAGGAGTTAGGCTGTAGTAATTGGCAAGCACATCAAGGCAATACGCTAAGTCATTAATGCCCGCCTCAAGGCTACGGCGTATATCGTCTATGAGCACCCACGTATCATGCTGTGCTCGCCTAACCTCTGTTGCTGTAGTTGCCGCATCGGGCGTTGTCAAAATGCCCTTAGATGTCCCGACTTCCTTTTCAAGCTGTTCAAACAGCTGATTAATGCGCCATGCGTAAGCGGTGCTGCGAATCTCGGGGTTAAAGACATTCCAAAAGCTGTCTGAATCAGTATCAAACCGTTTGAAAACGCCGTTCTTTGGCAGTCGATTGTCGCCGTCGAACATGGTACTGTCGACGCCGATGAAAATCTCGGTATTTTTATATTCTCTCTTTATCTCGTCAAGGGTAAGTTGTATCTGCTCAATGGTAGTATCACAGCCATAGGTGATAGGTGCTCCTTCGCCTTTCAAATCTCGTCTATCGACTGGCGACTTGAAGTGTGCCAAGAGCAGCTTAGAACAGCCGGGCACGCGTATCTCGTCAGGGATGTTAGCCCAGTCCGAGACGGAAGTAAGGGGAGCGGGTGAACCGTTAGCTGTGCAGCGCTGTCTTATCACGCACGCGCCATTGTCGAGCGTGTAGTCGGCAAACCTCGCATAATGGTTAATGCCGTCGCTTATCTCGTCGCAAATCATAGTTGCCGAGCTTATCTCGTCGCCGGAGAACTCGTTGATAAAAAACTTACTTTTAGGGACATATGAAAGGGCTATGTTGAATTTCCCTGCCGCATCAATATATGCGTAAGGAACGACAACGGTTGCGCCATATCCGAGCGCTGACGCTGCTACGGTTTTTAATGATTTGCGAGCAAAATTTGAGAGCTGCGCTCCAATGTATTCTGCACGGTTATTTTCGGGTAGAACGGTAATTGTTGATTGAGCCACTGCGAGGCTTGCAAGCTTTTTAGCAAAAATCGCCGTAAAATTGGGGCGGCTAATATCTTTATAGCTCTCCGCCCAAGCGGTGGCCTCGGCCGCATCATAGCCGGAAGTCTTAACCTTTCGCCCGAAAAGCCGTAATATTAAGTTTTTAAGCATTTCAAAAGACGAAAGCATATTACTGTCCTTTCTTTCTCCATATTCTTTCTGTGGCGTATCGTACACTGTCTATGCTGTGGTTGTCCGCGTCTGGAAAGCTGCTCATCACTTCTCCATCCTTCGTGCGTTCATATTCGTAGGCAGAAAATTCTCTTGCCGTTTCCGGACATCTCTTGGGGTCAATATATATCGCCGTTAAGCTTTGCAACCACTTAATTCCATACCGTACGCTGTCTGCGCCCTTGATTGCTGCTCTACACTTGGCTCCGTATGCTCTGTAGTCGCTTATGCTTTTTGGTTCGGCGCTATCTGCTGTGATGACATCGTCTGCGGTAACACCCTTGATTGTTTGCAAAGCGTCCCATGTTTCCCTGTTGCTTTTTTTATTGATGCGGTACTCGTCAAAAATAAACAGAGCACGCCTCGCGGAGTCGTAGTGCATTTTCGACCAGTGAAAGGGATCGGGATACCAGCCCCAGTCGATTCCCATATAAATTTTATCAAACGCTGATACCTGCTCATCCGGCAGCTCGTCAATCACAAGATTGTCAAACACTTCGCCACCGGTGCCGATCGGATTGCCAAGGTACTCATGTTCATACGCTCGCGGATTAACTCGTTTAAGCTCATCTGCGTCGTTGAAAAACTGCTGTCCAAGCCAGTCACAAGGAACGTCGAGATAACACGACTTGTGCCGCAATGTGCTCTGTGCGGGGACTGCAACATGTTGATTTGCCCAGTTTGATACAGATATTGGCGGGTTAAATGTTTTAAAAACCACATACTTAGACCCGCCGCGCAGTACAGATTGTTGGACAGACCTTATTTCTTCTTCGCCCGAAAACTCGTCAAGCTCTTCAAACCAGAGAAACTTAAAATATCCGTTGGCAACTTTCAGCGATTTGAGCTTTTTGGCCTTGTCGAGGCCTCGGAAAATGATAACCTGCCCTGTTGGAATGTATGTCATCTTGAGTGGGCTTGAGGTACATCGCCAGAAATGACTGACGCCAAGCACATCTATTGCCCACAGAACCTGCTCATAAACGCTTGTACTTATGGTACTTGCCACCTTTCGGAAAACAGCCGCGTTTGCCTTTGGATCTTGCATCATGCCCAAAACTATTGCCGCCGCAACAAACGATGACTTGGTACTGCCACGCCCGCCATACAGATCATAGTACGTGTGCTTGCCAGTCTGGACGTCCCAAAACACAGGGTAAAATGCCGGAGCGATAATATCTGTGAGTTTAACTAATTCAGCCATGATTACCGTCGCCGCTCGCGGCTGTTGCCGAGGCTGCGTCTGGCAGCGCAGCGGGGATGTCGCATATTATCTTAACCGCTGCGGCGGCAGCAATGGCGGCTGCTTCCTTTGTGCTTGCCTCATTCCAGTTTGGAAAATTGTTCATCAAACTAAACCTTGCGCCGTTTGAACCGTCCTTATCAAACAGGCGCTCTTCAGTACACATTTCTAGACGCAGCTTAGCCCGCTTAACAACGTCCTCGAATTCAGGACGGTTTTGATAATTGATTAGCGACGCCCTTGAGTTAAACCCGAGCGCAAACGCCAAACCAGACATCGTAGGTTGCCTTTTGCCCTCATAAACTGGCTGGCCAAATTTATCAAGCAAAAGCTTTCCGTCCGGATGATACAGCAGCTTGCCGTGGCAGTTGGCGAAGTATTCGTCAATTACGCTTTGCATTTCATCCGGCGTCGTATATTTAAGTTTTCGGCCGCGCGCCACTGTCTCATCTCGCTTTCTTTTCTTGATTTATTTAAACACTTTTGGTGGAGATTTCTCTCTCCGGTGACCGGCCGGAGAGTAGTTTCAAGGAGGTATGCAAGGAAACGTGAAAATGGAGTGATAGCCCTCTTGCACAAGTCAATTATAACACACACTATCGGGACATTCGGGACAACTTTTAAAATCCACAAAATAATTCTTGTGTTGTTGCAAAAAAAGAGCGGAGACAACTGCTGTGCTGTCTCCGCGAGAAAATGAAAGAGTGATATTTTAATTTATTTACGTGCCGTCCGTTCCGGCTTTTGTTGGCGGCTGCGGTGATGAGTCGCGATGAGAAGCCGAAGGCACCGGCCTTTTTGGGCGCGAAATATGCCGGTAGCATATTTTTTTGACGCTTTCAGCCGTATTGGCTCCGCCGACTCTTCTCGCAACTTGTTCCCATGAGCAACCGAGGGCAAACCGATGGTGCAGTATCTGCCGTGTAAGGCTGTCATCAACTGTTGATATGTAACGTTCAAGGTCTTGGCAAAGCCCTAAGCACATGCTTTTTCGCTCTGCTAACAGCCGCTTGAGCGCAGCTATCTCCGCGGCGTTATCGAAATCAGTAGATGATAAATCAATCCGTTTGATCTCGGCATCAAGCATACTGATCTCTTTCCGGCAGTAATAAAGCTGCGATAATTCTTTGAGCGTCACAACCAGCACCTCCTTTTGTTCTGCGTATTTGGTAACTTTTATGCGCGATATGAGTACAAGTTTTTGGGTTCTTTTTTTGCTCACACTTTGCGAGAGAAAATATCAGCAATCATCAATCATTCGGCATGCTTGCCGGCTTTTTTCGTTTTCTCCCCGCGTTTTGCTGACCTGCGCCATCGGTGGCGGAGCATATCGTCACTTCGACCCTTGGATTTTTAGCGTCGACCGCGAAGTCGTCCGTAAAATGTTCAATCTGCCGCCATCCATCGTCAGGGAGATAGCCGCAGGACACAAGAGCGTCTTGGACAAATTTCTTAGCAAACGCGATATTATCCTTGTCACGGCGGCGGTTCGGCTCAACCCACCGGTAGCTCATGGTGACCGGAAGGGTAAAGCTTGCCTCGCGGAGCTGAGATACAGCCATGTAGGCAATAAGCTGCTCTGTACTCCGTTTGAGCGCAGCTGCCTTGTGCTTGTCCGAACGTTCGGCGTTGATGTACTCGTTAAGGCCGGGTAGGGTGCCGGGAATCACAAGCCTGTACATCTCACGCTCAGCCACTCGTTCCGCTCCTCGCCCTTGGCTGCGCTTCGGCTGCCTTGTTACTCTCAGCTCCGGTGCCAAGGCCGAGTGTGTATCTGTCAAACGCGCCGATATCAAAGCTTGCCCTCGTCAGACGCTCTGAAACCACATCGACATTGACAGCATCAACATCCTTCCATCGCTCATTGTGCAAAAATGACGCAGGATATGGAATATACTTGCCTCCGTCTTGCTGCCATTGTCGGGACATGATCCACCTGTTGACGCCGTCTAGTATCTGCTTAGCTGTTCGGTCATCTGGGCACAGTCGTGCCCACTCAATCTCTGCTTGTCGCTGCCCGATGTGTTTCGGATATGCTTGCCAAAAATCAGAAAAGCATATTTTTACTTTTTCGTCTGTGTCAATGTGTGTCTCGCTCGAGATTCTTTTGCTTGCAGCGCAAGCATCTGCATCTGCATTTTCATTTTCATTTACATTTTCATTTTCATTTACATTTTCATTTACATTTACATTAGGTTCTTTTTTTGAAGAACCGTCGGTTTTATTTTTAGAAAGCGACGGTTTATGATTGTGCACAAATTGTGCACAATCATCTTGCGACTTTTCTTCCAATTCTTCTTCCATCTTAGCTGGGGCTTTTCTGCCGCCTTGTTTTGCGATGGAATAACGCTTGTTGTTTGCGTCGAGCTGTGGCTTAATAGCCACAAAAAGCACAGATGCCGCATCTTCAAGCGGTGTTTCAACTCCGTCAAGTGCATATTTTATAATAGCGTCAAGAGCTTTCTGCCTCTGCCTGGGCTTTAATTTGTTTAGTGCTTCGTAAAATGATCTGTAAAAAACAAAGCTCTCTCTTTCCATTTTTCTATCCTCCGTTTATCGTTCATTTTCCTCGGTTAGCCTAAGATAACCGCAAAGTAGTTTGCAAGTAACAAGCAAGTAGTGAGCAAGTAGTGAGCAAGTATTTCTCTGAAGCTGACGCACGATTTCACCGCTAACTCGCGCGTTCTATCGCCGTTACCAATATATTTTTAAAAAGGCGGTACCGAATCTCCTAAAATTTCTTCAAATTCAGCAGAAAAATTGGTCGCTATTTGTGGTAGGTCAATCGTATTCGGACGCTGCACGTGCTGCGCAGATTGAGGTAGCTGTGCATGGGCTGCTGCCGGCGCTCCGTTTGAACCGCTCGGTCTTTGCTCACCGGCAAAAAAGGCACTGTCCACAGATATTTCTGTGATATAATGCTTTACACCGTTCTTGTCATCATAGGTTCTTGTCCTCAGGTTGCCCTCGATGGCGATCATTCTGCCCTTTGCAAAATATCTGCTGATAAATTCAGCCTGCTGACGCCACGCCACGCAGTTTATAAAATCAGTCTGACGCTCTTCACCCTGCTTGACATATCCTCTGTCAACGGCAACGGTAAAGCTCAAAACCGCAACTCCGCCCTGCGTCTGGCGAATCTCAAG
>DDJI01000117.1 GCA_002338885.1 Ruminococcus sp. UBA1828
TGAGCGATGATATTGATGAGCATCTGCATTTTGTTTTTCATGCCGTGGGAGTAATCCTTCAAAAGTTTGTCCCTGTCCTGCGGGTCAATGCTCATGTAGTCGAAATACTCGTCGATGGTTTTCGGGTTCTTTATAGACTTTTCGTTTATGTCCATAAAAAACTTTAAAAACTCCCTGCCCGTGAGAAACTCCGGCACGGTCGGAGTGGACAGCACGTATCCGATATCGCTCGCCGTCACCTCGCGCCGGTTTCCGTCCGTATCTATATAAAAGTTGCCGCTGTCGATTTTAATATCCCTGTTTAAGCAGTTGAAAAGCGTCGTCTTGCCGGCGCCGTTTCTGCCGAGGAGTCCATATATTTTTCCTTCCTCAAACACAAAGTTTATATCCTTTAAAACTTCTTTTTTATCAAAGCTCTTTGACAGATGCTCAATTACAAATTTCACGCATGCAGTCCCCCTCACGCTTCACGTTTTCGACAGGCTTATGTGCCAACCTGCCGCAAGGCTTATTATAACACATGGCATACATATATCAAGTTACAAACAGATTAAGGCGCTTTGATGTCACACGGCTGCGCCAAACGGCTTTTTACGCTTTGCAAAAAGCAAAAAGAGCACACACCGCCACGCAGTATGTGCTCTTTAACTATGTTTTATCTATTGTTATGCCCTTGCGCATTGTGCTCTTGCGCATCATGCCCTTGCGGAGCTGTCCTCGCGGGACTTTTTGCCTATATCGATTATTCTCACAATCACAGGGTTGAGAACGAGATTTAATGCAAGCTCGATTATAAAGTTTATTCCAACCAAAGAGACGATTATGAACGTCCACGCCGATGAGCCTCCGGCTTGTTCTTTAACCCATTCAAAGAAGAACAGTCTGCATCCTATCATGAACACTCCGGTATTTACCACCGGGCAGACTATTGACGAAACAAGCACGGCAATGTATTTGTTCTTTTTGGCTATGAGCTTATACGCCGCGCCTGCGCAAAGACCTGCTAAGGTGCCCTTTGCAAGGACGGTTATAATCGTTCCGACTGCGTCTATTCCCAAGAACAGCGCTGCATCTCCGGTGAGAAGAACAACTATTCCGAACACCAGTCCGAGCCATGCTCCCGTTCCTATGCCGTACAACGCCGCGCCTATTACTATAGGCATAAGCACGAGCGATATTGAGAACGTAGAGAATCTCAGGAAGAAGCCTAAAAACTGAAGTACAACCACTATCGCAGTCAAAAGTGCGGTGCCCACCATTACGCTTGTGCGAGTGCGGGTCTTTTGAATACTCGAATTATTCATTTTTTACCTCCGGGACTTTAACCCGTGCTGTCGCCCGAAAACCGATGCGGCGCAGTTAAATTTAAACCTGCATTATCGGTTCTTTTTATAGATGGCGTACAGTCCGTCGAGAAGCAGTCCGTCGTCAAGTATTATTCCCTCTGTTTCGCAGTAAGGGAGCACTGTGCGGGCAAGTCCTCCGGTGGCTATGACCGTTGCGTCCTCTCCTAAGATGCTGCGGTATCTTTTTATCATGCCGTCCATCATGGATGCACTTCCCACAAGCATTCCGGAACGCATGGAATCAATGGTGTTTGTGCCTATCACAGGGGCAGAACCCGCCTCCGTATTTATGTCCTGGAGCTGAGCTGCCGACGATGACAAGGCTTTAAGCGACACATTTATTCCCGGGATAATGGAGCCGCCCAAAAACGCCCCGCTCTTATCTATGCCCGATATTGTAGTAGCGGTTCCGAAATCGAAGATTATAAGCGGCGCTTTATACTTAGCAAGCGCGCCCACAGCTCCGCACACCAAATCCGCTCCCATTATCGCAGGGTTGTCAAGGCGTATATTAAGTCCGGTCTTTATGCCCGGGCCGACTACAAGCGGTGTTATCCCCATGAGCTTTCTTATTGCGTTTTTGAGGGTGTTTACAAGGCTGGGCACAACCGTCGAAACTATAGCTCCGTCAAAATCATGACGCTCAAGGCCGTTGAACTTTATCATGTCGCCGAGGATTAAAGCATACTCGTCGTCCGTTCTTGACGCTTCGGTTGCCACCCTTGACGTGAACATCAGCGCTCCGTCGTCATCAAATGCGCCTAAAACTATGTTTGTGTTTCCGACATCTACGGTAAATACCATTTCGCCTATCACCTTTTCCCAAAATACAGGTTTATAAAACTATCATAACCGCCCACGCCTCAAAACGCAAGCGTTTTTTTAAAAATTGTAGTTGTAGACAAATCAGCCCGCCATACCTGCGCCCCTGTTCGGCGTTTGTCACACAACCGGAGTCTTTGCCGCAGCGTCGGACGTTTGGTCTTGAGCCGTCTGCGCCGCTTGAGCAGATTGCGCAGCGGGAGCAAATTCGTTTCTCGCCTTTTCGCCCTGCTCCTTAGATTCAAGCATATATGCGGTTTCTATCTTCTTTAAGAGCTTGAGCATATCCTCGCTTTGTCTTGGCGTTTTCTTATATCCGCTCAGCGTGACCGCAAGCTTTCTCGCCTTTTCCTTGTTGTGAAGTCTCAGATAGATGAGCGCCAAATACATTCCCGCCCAAACCTTTATCTCGCGGTTTTTGCAGCTGCACAGCGGCTTGAATCCGTTCTTTGCGCCGTCGAAGTCATGCTTAGCATACAAATAAAGCGCTTTTACAAAGTCAAACTCCGTTCTGTCGCGGCATTTCTCGACAAACGGCTCGGCAAGCTCAAGTGCGAACTCTACGTTTTTCAGGTCGCCCATGAGTATGAACACATATGCGTAAAGAGCGTAGTAGCGCACGGCGTCGTTGACGGAAAAGCCCTCGATATCGGCGTTCTTCAAAAGCTCGAACGCGCTTTCATACCTTCTGCCGTCGCAGTACTGCTTTGCAAGGCAGAGCATGTTTTCCTCGCTGAAAGAGCTGCGCGAAAGCTTTGCATGCTTGCGCTCCAAAATCTCAAAATACTCTGCGGAGTATCCCGTCTTTCTTAAAACCTTTGCGGCCTTTGAGCGCTGGCCTCTTAAAATGTTCAGATATATGACGTAAATTATATGCACAAAAATCCACAGTGCCGCAACTATGGATGCGATGCTGACCGCAAAGCTGAAGTTATTGGAGACCACAGCGGGTATCTCCCAGCCGAATATGCTTCCGCTCACGCTCAAGCCGAAGTTCAAAAACGGGAACACGCTGTAAAGCATTTCGTCGTTCACAAGCCTCAGAATCGGGGCACATATGATTATCGCGCTTAAAAACAGCGACATGCACACAAGAAATATTCTGAAAGGCTTTGCTTCTAACCTTGCTTTTATCATAACACTACACCTCATAATATATAAAAATTACTCGCCCGCCGGCTACTGCCCGAAAACGCCTCGCACCCTTGCCGCCGAACCCGTCATCTTAAAATGCGTTATTGTAATTATAGCACATATTTTATAGGAGTACAACGCAAAATCAGCATTTTATTCTCCCGTTTGCGGCACATGTCAAACTGCGAATAACTCGGCTCTTTCACACGCTTATTTTGTGAGAAATAGCTCTTGACTTTACCACAATGACGTGATACTATGTTGTTATCTTAAATTTCCACGGAGGATCACGGAGGACGTATGAACAATTACAGCTATTTATCCGACGACAACGCAAAAGTTCTTTTCCGCGCAATACTCACGCTTGAGAACGAGCAGGAGTGCGAAGATTTCTTCTCGGATCTTTGCACCGCGAGGGAGGTTCAGGAGATGGCGCAAAGGCTTGAGGTAGCTCGGCTTTTGGCGAAAGGGCTTGTATACGCCGACATTTCAAAGGAGACGGGCGCCAGCACAACGACGATAAGCCGCGTCAACCGCTCCATAAACTACGGTGCAGGCGGTTACAGCGCCGTGATTGAAAAACTTAACAAAGACGAAGGGGATCAAACTGTATGATAAACGCTTTGAAGGACAGCGAAAGAGCTGTTTTGCGTCTGCGGTCGCTCTACGAGAGCAGCGGATACCTTCACTTTAAGATGAGCAAATTTGAGGAATACGACATATATGCGGCAAACAAGGACTTCCTCGCCGGTGAGAGCATAATCACCTTCACCGACACAAACGGAAGGCTGATGGCGCTCAAGCCGGACGTCACCATGTCGATAATAAGAAACTTCAAAGACGAGCCGGACATAACGGAGAGGTACCATTACAATGAAAACGTCTACCGTGTCAGCGGCAGCTCCCACCAGCTCACTGAAATTATGCAGTCGGGACTTGAATGCATCGGAAGCATAGACCTCTACTGCACATGCGAGGTCATAGGGCTTGCGGCGAAGAGTCTGAAGCTTTTTGAGAGGGAGTACGTAATAGACCTGTCGCACATGGGAATAGTTTCGGGGCTTGTAGATGAGCTTGAGCTTATGGAGGATGAAAAGAAGGAGCTTCTAAGGTGCATAGGCGCAAAAAACACCCACGGAATAAAGGAAATAGCGGGCAGCAAGGCAGACAAGCTCACGGCGCTCTTGAGCATCAGCTCAGATCCGGACACTGCGGTAAAGGAGCTTGAGGCGATATGCGCAGCCGACGAAAACGAAAGGGTTCGCAGGAGCTTTTGCGAGCTGAAAGACATTTTAGAAGTGATTCGCGGCGATGCGTTTTACCAAAACATAAGGCTTGATTTCTCGGTTGTTCAGGACATAACCTATTATAACGGAATAGTATTTCAGGGCTTTATAAACGGCGTGCCGGAAAAGGTTCTGACGGGCGGCAGGTACGACCTGCTGATGCGCAGAATAGGCAAGCGCGGCGGGGCGATAGGCTTCGGAATCAACATGAACCTGCTTGAGAGGATATTTGAAGGCTCCAGCGAATTTGACGCAGATGTAGCCGTGATTTATAATGAGGGCGACAGCATAAGAGACCTTTTAAGAACCGTGCAGGATCTTATAAGCGTCGGCAAGCGCGTTGCAGCCGTAAAAAAGCTTTCCGACAAGGCAAGATACAAGCAGGTAAAGATATTTAAGGACGGAGGGCTGTGCGATGTCAACTGAAAGACAGATCATAAACGTTGCACTTCCTAAGGGCAGGCTCGGCGAAAAGGTTTACAAGATGTTCGAGCGGGCGGGATACGGCTGCCCGAGCATAAACGAGCCGAACACAAGAAAGCTCATATTTGAAAACGAGGAAAACGGCGTGAGATACTTTTGGGTCAAGCCGTCCGACGTGGCGATATACGTCGAGAGAGGCGCCGCGGACATAGGAGTTGCGGGAAAGGACATACTTTTGGAGTACATGCCGGATGTGTACGAGCTTTTGGATCTCGGGATAGGAAAATGCCGCATGTGCGTTGCGTCAACAAAGGGCTTTCGAGACAGCACGGACAAGACGCTCACCGTAGCGACAAAGTTTGTGCGCATAGCGAGCGAGTACTACCAATCCAAGTCGAGAAACATAGACATAATAAAGCTCAACGGCTCTATTGAGCTTGCGCCGATACTGAAGCTGTCAGACGTGATAGTGGACATAGTGGAAACCGGAACTACGCTCAAGGAAAACGACCTCGAGGTCAAGGAGACGATAGTCGGCATTTCCGCAAGGCTGATAGCAAACAAGGCGAGCACAAAATTCAAGCGTGCGGAAATAGAAGCCGTGACCGCAGCCATGAGCGAAGTCAAAGAACAAAGGGATGATTGACAATGATAAAGATATACCGTTACAATACAGTCTCTGACGATATGATATTTGCAAGAAGCGAGGGCGGCGCAAATGTCGAGCAAACCGTCAGCGAGATAATACAAAACGTCAGGTTATATAAGGACAAGGCGCTTAAAGAGTACTCTGTCAAGTTTGACCACGCGCAAATAGACGACTTTTCGGTGTCGGACGAGGAAATAAACGAGGCAGTCAACTCCGTAGAGCCGGAATTTATAAGGGTTCTTGAGGAAGCTGCGCAAAACATACGCGACTTCCACTCAAAGCAGATACGCAACTCGTTTATAATATCCGAAAAGGACGGCATTGTCTGCGGACAGAAGATAATACCGATAGAAAACGTGGGTCTTTATGTTCCGGGAGGAACGGCGGCATACCCGTCTACGGTGCTTATGGACTCCATCCCCGCAAAGCTCGCAGGATGCAAAAACCTTGTCATGGTCTCCCCTCCTTCGGCAAGCGGTACCATAAACCCCGTAATACTTGCCGCAGCAAAAATAGCCGGCATAGACAAGGTGTACAAGGTCGGAGGAGCACAGGCAATAGCCGCGCTTGCATACGGCACCGAAACGATACCAAAGGTTGACAAGATAGTCGGCCCGGGCAACGCATTTGTCGCGGAGGCCAAAAAGCAGGTGTTCGGCGTGGTTTCGATAGACATGATAGCGGGACCGAGCGAAATACTTGTCGTTGCGGACAAAAACAGCAATCCGGCATACGTTGCGGCGGATCTTCTCTCTCAGGCGGAGCACGACAGGCTTGCAAGCGCGGTGCTTGTAACGGAGTCGCAGGAGCTTGCCCAAAAGGTAGCGCAGGAGATAGAAGTGCAGCTTCAGGCGCTCCCAAGATGTGAAATTGCCCGTGCGTCGATAGAGGCAAACGGAAAGATAATAATAGTTGACAGCATTTCTCAGGCTATAGACATAGCAAACAGGATAGCTCCCGAGCACCTCGAGCTGGTGATGGACAATCCGTTTGACTATCTTGACCGCGTGAAGAACGCCGGATCGGTGTTTATGGGAAGGTATTGTCCGGAGGCGTTGGGCGACTACCTCAGCGGGGCAAACCACACCCTCCCCACAAGCGGAACAGCCCGTTTCTCATCTCCCCTTTCCGTTGACGACTTTGTCAAAAAGACTCAGTACACATATTACACCCGTGAGGCGTTTGAAAAGGTGTATCGCGACATTGCGCTCTTTGCGGACAAGGAAGGTCTGCACGGACATGCAAACAGCGCGCTTATAAGGTTTGCAGACGACGGCGCAAATTCCGACAAGTAAAGGACTGTAGCTGAATGAGCAGATTTTTAGTTAGCAAGTATCAAGACCTCACCGAGTACACGCCCGGTGAGCAGCCGCGTGATAAAAAATACATAAAGCTTAACACAAACGAATCCCCATATCCCCCGTCAAAGGGCGTGCTTGAGGCGGTGAACGCATCACAGGCGGCGCTTTTAAGGCTCTACCCCGACCCGACATGCCTTAATCTGAAAGAAAAGCTTGCGGGGCTTTACGGGCTAAAGCGGGAGAACATATTTGTTTCAAACAGCTCCGACGACGTGCTCAATCATGCGTTTACGGCGTTTGCATCGGATGAAAAGACAGCGTGCTTTGCAGACATAACATACGGCTTTTACAATGTGTTTGCCAAGCTTCACGGCACAAAAACCGCCGTTTTCCCGCTCAAAAGCGACTTCAGCATAGACCCGCATGACTACATGGGCATCAAAGACAGCCTTATAGTCATAGCAAACCCCAATGCGCCGACCGGCATGGCTTTAAGTCCCGATGCAATCAAAGAGATCTGCTTAAAAAGTCCCGACTGCGCAGTGATTGTGGATGAGGCGTATGTTGACTTTGGCGCAGAAAGCTGCGTAGGACTTATAGGAGAGCTTGGCAATTTGATAGTTTGCCGCACATATTCAAAATCAATGTCTATGGCGGGCGCAAGGCTCGGCTTTGCTATGGCAAGTGCGGGACTGATTTCTGACCTTGAAAAGATAAAATACTCCACCAACCCCTATGCCGTGAACAGAATAACCCTTGCGGCGGGAGAGGCTGCAATCGACGACATAGACTACTACCGCGAAAACTGCCGCAAAATCATCAAGACAAGGGACGCCACGGCGCAAAAGCTTAAAGAAATGGGCTTTGAAATGACCGACTCAAAGGCAAACTTTTTGTTTGTCAAAACAGACAGGATGTCCGGAAAGCTCATATTTGAGCGGCTTCGGGAGAAAGGCATACTTGTGAGAAGGTTTGACGAGCCGAGAATTTCCGATTATCTCAGAATTACCGTCGGCACGCCGGAGGAAATGGATGCGCTTGCGGATGCGCTCAAGGACATTTTGGCATGACGAAAAAAGGGAGGATGCACGGATATGAATTTACCGAGAAAGGCAACAGTAGAAAGAACCACCGCCGAAACGGATATTTCGCTTGAGATAAACCTCGACGGAAGCGGCGTGAGCGACATAGATTCCGGCTGCGGCTTTTTAGACCACATGCTCACGCTTTTTTCAAAGCACTCAAGAATAGACATATCTCTTCGCTGCAACGGCGACACATATGTTGACTTCCACCACACGGTCGAGGACGTCGGCATATGCTTGGGCGAGGCGATAAAGTCCGCCTTGGGCGACATGAAGGGAATATGCCGGTTCGGATATATGATACTGCCGATGGATGAGGCGCTCATACTCACCGCGGTTGACATTTCGGGACGTGCGCAGCTTTGCTGCTCGCTCAACATCCCCGCTCAAAAGGTCGGAAACTTTGACACCGAGCTGTGCGAGGAATTTATGGCGGCGCTTGCAAGGTCGGCGGAGATATCACTGCACATCAAGCAGCTTGACGGCAAAAACAGCCACCACATCATAGAGGGCGCGTTTAAAAGCCTTGCAAAGAGCATGCGTGCAGCGGTAAAGATCGACCCCGACGCCGAGGGAGAAATACCCTCCACAAAAGGAGTTCTGTGATGATAGCGATAATTGATTACGGCGTGGGAAACCTGTTTTCCCTGAGGGCAAGCCTTGAGCGAATAGGCGCGGAGGCTGTCGTGACATCCGATCCCGAGCTTATACGCCATAGCGACAGAATAATACTTCCCGGAGTAGGAGCGTTTGCAGACGCAGCAAAAAAACTGTTTGATTCGGGGCTTGCATCCCTGATAAAGGAGCAGGCAAAAATCAAGCCGCTTTTGGGAATATGCCTCGGGATGCAGCTTTTGTTCGAGAGAAGCTATGAATTCGGCTGCCACGAGGGCTTAGGGCTTATAAAAGGGGAGGTAAGACCTCTTAGCGAAGTTTTGCCCGAGCATCTTAAAATCCCGCAAATGGGCTGGAACAGCCTCACAATAACCAAGCCGCAATGCCCTATATTCAAGTACAGCAGTCAGGGCGACTACGTTTACTTCGTGCACTCCTACTACGGCACAGACTGCTCGGACAGCCTTTGCGCATACACCGAGTACGGCGTTCCGGTGACGGCGGCGGTATGGCATGAAAACGTATACGGCTGCCAGTTCCACCCCGAAAAGAGCGGCGACACAGGCCTGAAAATACTCAAAGCGTTTTCAAATACTTTACCCCAAGGAGCACTTTCATGATTATTTTTCCCGCCATAGACATCATAGATGGTAAAGCAGTTCGCCTTTACAACGGCGACTACAGTCTGAAAACAGAATACGGCAGTCCGATGGACGTTGCGCTCGACTTTAAAGCGGAGGGTGCAGAGCACATCCACATAGTCGATCTGGACGGAGCAAAGAGCGGTTTAACGCCGAACATAGAGCTTATATCGCAGATTGCAAAGAAAACAGGCATGTTTGTGGAGGTCGGCGGAGGAATCCGCTCGATGGAAACCGTGAAAAAGTACCTTGATGCGGGCGTTCAAAGGGTGATCTTAGGAACCGCTGCCGTGACGGACAACGACTTCATGTGTAAAGCGCTTTACACTTACGGCGATAAAATAGCCGTGGGCGTTGACATGCTCGACGGCAAGGTCAAAATAAACGGCTGGCTTGAGGACAGCCGCATGGATGCGTTTGAATTTATGGACAGCTTGGAGCAGGCGGGCGTTAAAACCGTCATATGCACAGACATATCAAAGGACGGAGCGATGCAAGGCGTAAACCTCGAGCTGTACCGCGAGCTGAAGAACAGATACACAATGAGCGTCACCGCGTCGGGAGGAGTGTCAAGCCTTGGCGACATTTTCGAGCTTCGTCAGATAGGCGTGGACGCTGCGATAATCGGCAAGGCGTACTACACCGGAGCGATAAGAATCAAGGAGGCAATAGAGGCTGCAAGATGATCACTAAAAGAATTATCCCCTGCCTTGACGTAAAGGACGGGCGGGTTGTAAAGGGAGTAAACTTTTCAGGGCTGAGCGACGTGTCGGATCCGGTGGAGCTTGCAAGGATGTACAGCGACAGCGGTGCGGACGAGCTTGTGTTTTACGACATAACCGCTTCAAGCGAGGGCAGAAAGATTTTTACGGACATACTTTCGCGCGCTGCGTCAAACGTGTTCATACCCTTGACGGTGGGCGGCGGAATAAGCACGCTTGACGACTTTGACAGAGTGCTAAAGTGCGGGGCGGACAAGGTGAGCGTAAACTCCGGAGCGATAAACGACCCCGACATAATACAAAAAGCCGCAAAGACGTACGGTTCGCAGTGCGTTGTTTTGAGCATAGACGCCAAACGTGCGGACGGCGGATTTAAGGTGTATGCAAAGGGCGGACGCGTAAAAACAGAGCTTGACGCGGTGTCATGGGCAAAGCGCGGCGAGGACAGCGGCGCGGGAGAGATAGTTTTAAACTCCATTGACACAGACGGCGTAAAAAACGGCTTTGACCTTGAAATGCTCAAAGCTGTTTCGGACGCGGTGAACATTCCGGTCATTGCGTCGGGAGGCGCGGGAAAGCCGGAGGACTTTTTAACGCTGTTCAAGACGCTTGAGAGGGTTGATGCGGGGCTTGCGGCATCGGTGTTCCACTTCGGGCAGATAGACATACGCATGCTCAAGCAGTACCTCAAACAAAACGGCGTAAACGTCAGAATATAAGAAAGGCATGATAAGATGATAACCATTGATGAGCTTAAATTTGACGAAAAGGGGCTTATCCCCGCAATAGTCGTGGATGCAAAGACAAAAAAGGTTCTTACCTTGGCGTACATGAACAGGCAAAGCCTTGAGATATCCATGGAACGCGAGCTGACATGCTTTTGGTCGCGCTCAAGAAACGAGCTTTGGCTGAAGGGCGAAACAAGTTCTAACTACCAGCACATTGTGAGCATCACAGCGGACTGCGACAGGGATGCGCTTGTGGTGATGGTTGAAAAGGACGGACCCGCATGCCACACCGGAGCTGACAGCTGCTTTAATGACAAGCTGTACATAAGCGAAAACCGCAGCGAGTTTGACTACGAGCAGCTTTACGAGCTTATTAAGGGCAGAAAGACAGAGAAAAAAGAAGGCTCATACACCACATACCTCTTTGAAAAGGGGCTTGACAAGATACTCAAAAAGGTCGGCGAGGAGTCAACCGAGGTCATAATTGCAGCAAAAGCGATGGACAAGCCCGAGACAATCTACGAGATTGCGGATCTTATATACCACCTCACCGTGCTGATGGTTGAGGCGGGAATTTCTTTGGAAGATATCAGGGCGGAGCTTGCATCGCGCCACGTCATAGACAAGAAGGTAAAGCAGGAGAAGATGACCTGATGGGACTGCAAAATCTTCACACGCACTCTGTGTGGTGCGACGGAGCAGACACCCTCGAGGAGCTTGTCCTTGAGGCAATACGCCTCGGCATGGACACCATCGGCTTTTCCTCTCACAGCTACACGCCTTTTGACACGAGCTGCTGCATGACCGACACCGACGGGTACATCGCGCAGTGCTCTGCGCTCAAAAGCAAATACCGCGGAAAAATAAACATACTTTGCGGCGTCGAAGCCGACTACTACTCCGATACCGCAAGCTATCAGGGAAAGGGCTTTGACTTTGTAATCGGCTCTGTCCACTATTTGAAGTGCGGCGAAGAATACCTGCCTATAGATGAGTCGGCGCAGATACTTACCGAGGGCGCAAAAAAGCACTTTAGCAGCATGGCGGAGCTTGTGCGGCAATACTATGCGCTTGAGGCGGATGTCGTGAGAAAGACCGGCTGCGACATAATCGGGCATTTTGACCTGATAACAAAGTTTTGCGACGTCTGCCCGCAAATAATCGACACCTGCTCGCAGGACTACACAAGCGCAAGAGATCATGCGCTGTCTGCACTCATTAAGACAGGAAAGATATTTGAGGTAAACACAGGCGCAATGGCAAGAGGCTACAGGCGTCTTCCCTACCCGGATGCATCCTGCCTCAGGACGATTGCGGAGCGGGGCGGCAAGGTCATGATAACCTCCGACTGCCACAAAAAAGAGCAGCTTTGCTACGGTTTTGAGACCGCAAAAGAATTTTTAGTGTCAAACGGGTTTAAGTGCGTATATTTATATAATAACGGGCGGTTTGAGAGCACAAGCATCGAAAATATATGATTTTAAGCCGCCATATCAGGGCAATACGGCGCGCCTGCTTGACTTTGTTTTTGCTAAAGTATATAATTACAATACAATTATTGTCGCAACGCGGGGTTTTGCATACTTCGCGGGATGGCTGCACTTGCAGTACGGATATTTGCAGCCGCAGTTTGAGTCAATGTTGTATACGGTCCGCGCCGCTTGCCTGCATTTTGCATGGAAAAGACCGCGGACTTTTCAATATGCGTGTTTTGGAGGTATTGTCATGTGCGGAATCATTGGCTACAGCGGCAGGTATGACGCTGCCGAAAGGATATTGTGCGGCCTTTCTGCTCTTGAATACAGAGGATACGACTCTGCAGGAATAGCTGCGTTTGAAAACGACGAGCTGAACATTGTAAAAACCGTCGGCAGGGTGCATGCGCTTGCCGAAAAGATAGACGCCCTGGGCGGGATACATTCCCACTGTGCTATAGGTCACACGAGATGGGCAACCCACGGCGTGCCCAACGACATAAACTCGCATCCCCAGAAGGCGGGTTCGGTTGTGCTTGTGCACAACGGAATTATAGAAAACTACGCCGAGCTTAAATCAGAGCTTCAGGCCAAAGGCGTGAGCTTTGAATCGCAGACGGACACGGAAGTTGCGGCGGCGGTTATAAACGCCGAATACTCGGTGACGCATGAGCCTTTGAGCGCGATACAAAGAGCTATGAAGAAAATTTGCGGCTCGTATGCCTTCGGAATACTTTTCAGCGACATACCCGGCGTGATATACGCAGTAAAGATGGGCAGCCCGCTGATAGTCGGCGTTGCGGAGGACGGCGGATTTATATCGTCCGACATATCCGCCATACTCAAATACACAAAAAAGTACATATCTCTTGAAAACGGAGAGATAGCCGTTGTCGATAGAAACGCCGTTGCGGTGTACGACAAGGACGGAAACTCCGCCGAGAAGCAGATACTCACCGCAACGTGGGACGTTTCCGCCGCCGAAAAGGGCGGATATGCGCACTTCATGCTCAAGGAGATACATGAAGAGCCGGAGGCAATCAAAAAGACGCTCAGCATACGAAACAGGCACGGCATCATAGATTTTGAATCGGACGGAATCAGCGCGGACGATTTAAGCTCCATAAACTTTTTGCACATCGTGGCGTGCGGTACGGCCATGCATGCGGGCCTGTACGCCAAGTACCTCATAGAAAAGCTTGCAAGGGTGCCGGTGACGGTTGAAATGGCATCGGAGTACAGGTACAGCGACCCGATCGTAGGCAAAGACGACACGGTGCTTGTAATATCACAGTCGGGAGAAACCGCCGACTCGCTTGAGGCGATAAGAATATCAAAGGCAAAGGGCGCAAAGACAATTGCGCTTGTAAACGTCATAGCGTCATCGATAGCAAGGGAGGCAGACAAGGTAATATACACATATGCCGGTCCGGAAATATCNNCGTCCACAAAAGCATACACCGTTCAGGTTGCGGCGCTTTGTGCGCTTGCGTTTCAGATAGCACACGCAAAGGGAAGAATGACCGAGGAAGAGCTTAAAATATACTCAAAGATACTCTTAGGCGACCTGTGCGATGCGATTGAAAAGGTAATAAGCGACGAGGACAAGATAAGCGAGATCGCAAAAGAGCTTTACGACAACGAAAACGTGTTCTTCATAGGAAGAAGCCTTGACAGCTTTATTGTTCAGGAGGCGTCCTTAAAGCTGAAGGAGATATCCTACATACACAGCGAGGCATACGCCGCAGGTGAGCTGAAGCACGGCACGATATCCCTGATAACCGAGGGCACTCCCCTGATAGCGCTTGCAACCATCCCGAACATTTATGAAAAGACTATGAGCAACATAAGTGAGGTTGTCACTCGCGGCGGAAAGGCGTTTTTGGTGTGCGGACCAGATTTTCCTGACAGCCAAAACATCTCTTACTGCTACAAGCTCCCCGAAATCGACCGGCTGTTTATGGGGCTTACGGCGGTGACAGCTTTCCAGCTCTTTGCATACCACATGGCGGTGCTCAGAGGCAACGACGTTTNNAGCCGAGAAACCTTGCAAAATCGGTTACGGTTGAATAAATACATGCAAAACGGCGCGGCTCAGGCTGCGCCGCATTTTTATGCCGCTTTGCTTTATTGCTGTATTGACATAAAGCGCGGCGGGCTGTATAATGTTTAAGGTGACGCATCAAGCTTTTGGATGCGTATTTTTGATTTATCAGGAAAGGACAACTCCGAATATGAGCAAGCTAATAGTTCCAAAGGAATACACAAGCAGCCTTACGCCGTACGAAACTCAGACCGCAATAGGTCTTATAAAGAGAAGCTTTGAAATAAACCTGTGCCAATCCCTGAATTTAAAGAGGGTTTCCGCACCGCTTTTTGTCGAGAACAACAAGGGCATAAACGACGACCTCAACGGCGTTGAACGTGCGGTGTCTTTTGAGATAAAGGAGACGGGCGGAACGGCAGAAGTCGTTCATTCGTTGGCAAAATGGAAGCGCCTTGCTTTGAAGGAGTACGGATTCCACGTCGGCGAGGGAATATACACCGACATGAACGCCATAAGGCGTGACGAGGAGATGGACAACCTCCACTCCATATACGTTGACCAGTGGGACTGGGAGAGAATAATCACCAAAGAGGACAGAAACATCGACTTTTTAAAGGAGATCGTCATAAAAATAGTTGACGCGGTTTGCGACACGTCGGAAATAGTGAGCAAGGTATACCCGAACGTGAGATGCAGGCTCACAAGAAACGTCTCCTTTATAACCACGCAGGAGCTTGAGGACATGTACCCTGCTCTCACGCCGAAGGAGCGTGAAAACGAGTATCTTAAAGATCACCACACGGCGTTTATAATGCAGATAGGAGACAAGCTCAAGTCAGGCATACCTCACGACGGAAGAGCGCCCGACTACGATGACTGGAAGCTCAACGGCGACATTCTGATGTGGAACGAGGTACTAGGATGCGCGTTTGAGATATCATCGATGGGAATAAGGGTTGACCCCGAATCACTGCGTGAGCAGCTCAAAAAAGCCGGCTGTGAATGGCGCTCGGGTCTTGAGTTCCACAAGATGCTTTTAAACAACGAGCTGCCTTTGACAATCGGCGGAGGAATCGGTCAGTCGAGGCTCTGCACGCTGCTTTTGGGCAAGGCGCACATAGGCGAGGTTCAGGTCTCGGTGTGGGACAAGGACACGATTGAAGGCTGCAAAAAAGCGGGAATAATGCTTTTGTAATAAAACGCGGCATGTTGTCAATAATGTATTGCAATATGCGCAGGCTGATGATATACTCAGCTTAAAGGTAATACTTAATACGCTTAAAGAAAGGGACACCGACATGCCACAGGTTGATTCACAGGAAGAATACCATTTAGTAGATCTTTTATATCCTTCAGAGGAAAAGAAGAGGGCATGCATAGAGCGGGGCACGCAGATATCAAAGCTCCCGCAGGATTATGTGACAAACCTTGAGCTGGATCTGTTGTCAAGGCTGATTTGTCCGGAAAATTCTCTCAACGCTTTGAGAATACTGACGCAGCTCACCACCGATCCCGACGTACTCAACTACCGTCTTGACATACTTGAGGACTTTTTAAACGTCCCGCAGCTTGAGGCGGTGCTTTACGAAAACGTGCACAAGCTGTACATCAACGAGCACGTGAACATTCAAAAGCTCGGTCTTGCGGACAGCTTTTACGCCTTGAACACAAGGCTCGGTTCGCTCAAGACATTCATAGAGTGCATTACAAACTGCCATGAGTTCTGCCAAAAGTATCAGCACACATTTAAGTCAGAGGCTTTAAAAGGACTGGTTGAGTATTTTGCCTCGGTCTACAATTCCGAGTACTTCGACGAGGTCAAGCGTGAGACTGACGAGTGCCTGAGGATACTTGCAAAGGGCGTAAAGAGCGTCACGGTGGGAATAAACTTTGACGACATGATGAGACCGGTGGAGGCTATGCTTTTGTCCGTTTCCACCGACCTCATAAAGAAAAAGGGCAGGTTTGACTGGATATTCAAGCATCTTGACGGCGACGCCACAAGAGCCATAGGAAAGACCCACTCCCTTTACAACGAGAACGGCGGAACGAACGACCTTGAGGCTCCTTTGTTCCGAGAGTTAAAGGAGATAAACTCCGAATACATTTCTCACCTCGACAGGGCAATCCGTGCATACTTCAAAAAGAGCACGGAGGACATACTCACATTTGAAAGCCAGATGAGTTTCTACATCGGCGCAAAGAGAATTATAGACGCCGTAAGGGCAAGAGGTCTTGAGATGACAAGGCCGAAGTATTTGAGCATGGAGGAAAGAAAGCTCGACGCAAAGGGCATATTTGACCTCTCCTTCTACACTCAGATGGTCGCCTCAAACCCGATAGGCAGCTTAAAGGACAAGATCATAACAAACGACTCCCGCATGGACGACGACGGAAGATTCTTCGTGCTGACCGGTGCGAACAACGGCGGAAAGACAACCTACACACGTGCGGTGGGAATAATTCAGGTGCTCGCTCAGGCGGGCGTGTATGTTCCCTGCACATCCTGCGAAATAAGCCCTGTTGACTTTATCTACACCCACTTCCCGAAGGAGGAGGAGGTAGGACTCAACACCTCCCGCTTTACTCAGGAGTGCAAGCAGTTTAAGGTCACGGTTGACAACGCCACAAGGTACAGCATGCTTTTGCTGAACGAGTCGATACAGTCCACAACCCCGACGGAATGCGTTTACATCGCAACGGAGCTTACAAAGATCTTCCGCTGCATAGGCGTCAGGGGCGTGTATGCAACCCACCTTTTGGAGCTTGCAAAGAGCCTTGATAAGATAAACGAGACTGTAGAGGGCGACACAAAGCTTGTGAGCATCGTCACAACGGTAGACACAACCGCCGACAACAAGCGACTTTACAAGATAGTTCGCAGTGCGCCGCAGGAGTTCGGCTACGCAAAGACCATATACGAAAAGTTTGGCGTGTCCTTCGACGAAGTCAAAAAGAGAATGGAAAAGGAAAAGAGAAAGATAATGAAAAAGGAAAAGGAAAAGGAAAATGATGAGGAAGAGTAAGAAGAAAAGTAAGTGGAAAAGGAAAAGAGAAAGAGAGAAAGAAAGAGAAAGNNGGAAAAAGCATAAAAATCAGCGCCGTGTCAGGGTTGGCACGGCGCTTTTGCAAAATAAAAACGGGCGTCGGAATAAGGCGCCCGTTTGCTTTTTTAGTTTTAAGATCAGTCAGCCGAGTAAGGGAGCAGAGCAACAAATCTTGCCCTCTTTACAGCCTTAGTCAGCTCACGCTGATGATATGCGCAGGTACCGGTGACTCTTCTGGGAAGAATCTTTGCTCTTTCGGTCAAGCACTTTCTGAGCTTAGCGGTATCCTTATAATCGATGGTCTCAACTCTGTCTGCGCAGAATATGCAGACTTTCTTGTGATGTTTCTTCATCGGCTTTGTATTTCTTTCCATGATGTATTCTCCTTTCAAAGATTTTTCGGGTGATTGCTGCCGACAATTCCGGCGCTAAAGCCGGCGCTAAAGCCTTGTTCGCCTTAGAACGGTACTCCGTCGTCGCCTAAGATCTCTTCAAACTCGCCAAGTCCCCCTATTGACAACGAGGGGTCGCCCTGAGCAGCTGCCGGAGCCTCTGCGGGCTGGTGATTTTGCTGTCTTAAGTTCTGCGCTGTCTGTGCGGAATAAGAAGATGACGACGAACCGGATGCTGCCTTCTCGCCTGTAAAGGACACGTTGTCTACAAATACCTCTGTGACATAATGCTTTACGCCGTTCTTGTCATCATAGGTTCT
>DDJI01000031.1:0-1018 GCA_002338885.1 Ruminococcus sp. UBA1828
ACATACATTTTAATAAAAGCTCATAATCGACACAAATGTCGGCGAGGGATTTATGGCATCGTTCAGGCTCCCGCTTTCATCGGGAAAGGGAGTTGAGTTTAACGTGAATGCTAAGCTTGTGGCAGACGGCGAGTTCTCACCTGTGAACATATATCTTTCAAAGATCAGAGGGACTATACCGGAAGCTGCACCGTAACCGAGCACACATATCGCATATTTTTACGCTAAGTCAATATGAAATAATTATAGCCGACCCGACGTGATAAAACGTTCGGATCGGCTCATTTTTTAGTTTTACTTGGCATACTCGTACTCGTACTCGCCGTTTTCAAACTTTCTCAAATAAATTTTTCTTGCAATCAAGTAGCTGACAATGCAAATAATTGCGGTAAGCGCACAGCCCAAAAGCCCGTATATTTCAACGTTGTCACCGCATACATATGATATCCAGTAGTGAGTGAAGTATATTTGCTTCATGGCGTCAATCACTCTCGGGTCTTTGATGTATCCTATTACAATCGCGGGGACATAGTAAATTGCCGCCGACAGTATGGTTGTAATCGAGACAAGTATCGGATTGTATCTGCCGTAAGCCGTGTGCCGCTTTGCATCGTCTGCAAAAAGCGCAATCAAAAGCACCATCGGCAGTATCCACGATATAATGCTCAAAAACTGCGTGTTGTCATAAAGCTTGAGCTTTGGGAAAAACGTTCCCATCACGCCGAGTATGGCTGTTTTGCCTATCACAATTCCGAAAAGGTTTATGAGAATAAAAAGTCCGAATCTGGCAAGCGAATAGAGCATGTTTCTTAGCGAGTCTCTTTCCATTGTTCGTCCCCCTTTGCGATTTTAATGTTCATAGAATTAAGATTATACTCTGTACTTTTAATTATTCACATAAAACAGCGTTTGTCAAGCTTAATATGATGTAAGCGATGTAAGACCTGAATTGTCAAAGTAAAAGACCCGCACGCCGTGCAGGTCTTTTAGCGTTTTTTGGCGGTGGCGGACTATCAGG
>DDJI01000031.1:1063-20622 GCA_002338885.1 Ruminococcus sp. UBA1828
GCCGATGTTGCATCCGCAGCCCATTCCTGAACCGCAGGAAAGAAGGATAATGAGAATGATTATCCACCAGTAGTTTCCGCCGAAGCATGAGTTATTCATATAAACGGTCTCCTTTAATGTGTAGTACAAAAACAGGCGCCGCCGCTACTTGCTCTGCGCTTTTGCCGGCAAGCCGCTCCTGCTTTATAGTACAGTTTATGAAGTCCTGAAAAATGTGTTACAACGTGATTTTGTCTTAGCCAAGCAGCCCGTCGGCATAGAATAATAGCGCGGAGAAAAAGCGCCCCATGATGCATGCGGCGCATGCTGCGCAGCACATACTTAGCTGCGCTTGAATAGCTTTATAAATATCTGTCAACTATGAAATATATGCGACGCACCCGATTGCAATCATGCAAACCTCGAGTGCAAAAGTGCAAAACGAAAGGCGGGTAATTTATGCTTGAATTTGACAGAACATACGGAAACGAAAACTTTACCTCCAATGCTCTTGACGCAATAGCAGCTGCCATATCAATAGCGTCGGAGCTTGGGCACACATATGTGGGCACTGAGCACCTGCTGCTCGGCATGATGTCCGAGGACAACTGCGCGGCAAGCGCAATACTCTTGAGATTCGGCGTGAGCTATACCGCGGTCTACACCAAAGTATGCGAGATGATAGGCAAAGGAGAAAAGACCGAGCTTGGCAGCGCAATGTTTACTCCTGCGGTTAAAAGATGCATACGCCTTGCCAAAAAGACTGCGTGCGACATTTCAAAGACAAAGGCCGGCACAGAGCACATACTTTACGCCATAATCAATCAGCAGAACTCCACCGCTCGAGGAATACTTTACGACTTAAACTGCAACATATCAAAGCTTAACTCAAGCTGCACCGAGGCTGTGGAAAAAAGCGCTGCGGCAGGTGAGTGCGAGAAACCCGCTAAGCCCGTAAGCCTTGAAAGGTACGGGTTTGACATGGTTAAAAAAGCACGTGAGGACGGTTTTGACCCCTGCGTCGGAAGAGAGGGTGAGATTGAACGGCTCATAGGCATACTCTTGCGCAGGCAGAAAAATAATCCCTGCCTTGTCGGAGAGGCGGGAGTGGGAAAGACGGCTATTGTTGAGACGCTTGCCTCGAGGATTGCAAAAAACGATCTGCCGTCGCCGCTCCAAAACGTGCGGCTGTATTCATTGAGCCTGACGCAGCTGCTTGCCGGCGCAAAGTATCGCGGAGATTTTGAGGAGAGGATCAAGACCTGCATAGATGAGGCGTGCGCGTCGAAGGATATAATTTTGTTTATCGACGAAATACACATGATCATCGGAGCGGGTGCGGCAGAGGGCGCGATAGATGCGGCAAACATATTAAAGCCTATGCTTGCAAGGGGAGAGCTGAGAGTCATAGGAGCAACGACATTTGACGAGTACAAAAAGACAATCGAAAGGGATAAAGCCCTCGAGCGAAGGTTTTGCGTCATAAAAGTGGAGGAGCCGGACGAGGAAACCGCCATAGAAATGCTCAGCCGCTTGAAAGCAAGATATGAGCAGCATCACAAAGTGACGATAGACGACGGCGCTGTCGGCGCTGCCGTCAGACTTTCAAAACGCATGATTACCGACAGATATCTGCCCGATAAGGCGATAGACATACTCGACGAGGCATGCTCCCGCGTCAAGCTCAAAAGCTACGAAGCCCTTTCAAAAAGGCCTCAGCTTTCCGATTCCTTTAACAGCTATGTGAGCGGAAAGATATCAAAGGAAAGCTATTTTTGCGAGCTTTCAAGGTATGCATTCGAGGAAGCAAGCACCCCGACGGTTTGCGCACAGGATGTTTTTGAAGTGGTGTCGGCACAGTCGAGCGTTCCGGTATCAGGCGGCAGAGAGTGCGATGTCGAAAAGATAAAAAAGGAACTTGAGCGGCGGATTGTAGGCCAGCCGGAGGCGATTTCGGCTTTGGTGTCGGCTTTGAAACGCTCCGGTTCGGGACTTAAAGATCCGGATAAGCCGATAGCGTCGCTTATCTTTTCCGGATCGTCGGGTGTCGGAAAGACCTCCGCCGCAAAAGCTTTGGCTGCGGCTATGTTTTCAAGCGAGGATGCCCTCATACGCTTTGACATGTCGGAGTTTTCAGAGAAGCACTCCGTTTCAAGGCTCATAGGCTCTCCTCCGGGATACGTCGGGTTTGACGAGGGCGGAGAGCTTACCGAAAGAGTGAGAAGAAAGCCGTACTCGGTGGTGCTCTTTGACGAGCTTGAAAAGGCGCATAAAGACGTGACGGATTTGCTCTTGCAGGTGCTTGACAACGGCTTTTTGACCGACTCCTCCGGAAGAAAGGTGTCGTTTAAAAATACAGTCATAATCCTCACTACAAACGTGCTCACAAGCGCAAATTCCGCCTGCGGATTTTTGGCGTCTGAAGGCGCGGACATATCCCGTGACACGCTTTCAAAGACGTTTTCATATGAGCTGATGAACAGAATAGACGCCGTATGCCCGTTTTCAAAGCTGAGACGCGAATCCTGCGAAAAGATCGCGCGCCGCCGGCTCGACATGCTTGCACAAAGGGCTTTGGGTGCAGGCGGTGCAGGCGTTAAGATTTTCTTTTCCGATGATGTGGCGGCAAACATAGTTGAGCGCTCACACGTCGAAAACTACGGCGCAAGGGATATATTCCGCGTCATATCCGCTGAAATAGAAAATCCTCTTGCCGACATCATACTTTCCCGAAAAAATTCGGGCGATAATGAGGACAGGAGGATATATTGTGACGTGCTCGGCGGAAAGATACTCTTTAAAGGCACCGACAGCACAGTTCTTTCAAACGCGGTGTAAAATATTTTATATGAGGTCAAACGCCTGGCGCAGGTTTGACACTCCGACTATCTCGATTTCGTCGTGAGGGCGAAGGTTTTTAAGCGAATGGCGGGGCACAATGCACCTCTTGAATCCAAGGCGCTCCGCTTCAAGTATCCGCTGTTCAAGGCCGGATGTGCTCCGTATTTCGCCGCCGAGACCAACCTCGCCGAACGCTATAGTGTCGTCGTCTATCGGCTTATCCTTTAGGGATGAATAAAGCGCCATTGCTACCGGAAGATCCGCCGCGGTTTCATATATTTTCAAACCTCCGACCACGTTGACGTATACGTCAAGGCCGCCGAAGTAATATCCAAGCCTTTTTTCAAGCACCGCAAGCAGCAAAAACACTCTGTTGTAGTCAAAACCCGCGGCTACTCTTCTCGGCGACTGCATTCCGCTCTTTGTGACAAGCGCCTGTATTTCCGCAAGTATTGGCCTTGAGCCTTCCATTGTGCATGCCACACAGCAGCCGGAAACTCCTTTCGGTCTGCCGGAAAGCAGCGCCTGAGACGGATTCGGCACTTCTTCAAGCCCGGAATCGCCCATCTCAAACACGCCTATTTCGTTTGTAGAGCCAAACCTGTTTTTTGCCGCACGGAGTATTCTGTATGAAAGATTCTTCTCGCCCTCAAAGTAAAGCACAGCGTCTACTATGTGCTCCATTACCTTAGGGCCGGCGATTGCACCGTCCTTGTTGACGTGACCCACGATAAAGAAGGGAATTTCTTCGCTTTTTGCGGTGCGCATGAACAGCCCCGTGCATTCACGAACCTGAGTAATGCTTCCCGGAGTAGAGTTAATTTGGGGAATGGACATGGTTTGTATTGAATCTATGATAACTATGTCCGGCTTGTTTTTTGACACGGTCTCGCATATCGATTCAGCATCCGATTCCGCAAGAAAGTACAGGTTTTCCGAGCTCACGCCCAGCCTTTGCGCCCTCAGCTTTATCTGCCTTACCGACTCTTCTCCCGAAACATACAGTATGTCTTTGTCCTGACCGAGATAGCGGCATATTTGAAGCAAAAGAGTGGACTTTCCTATGCCCGGCTCTCCGCCCAAAAGAACTATCGAGCCTTTGACAAGTCCGCCGCCAAGCACTCTGTCAAGCTCCGAAATACCGGTTTTATACCTGACTTCGTCTGACTCGCAGTCAGCGTCGGCAAGCGAGACAATTTTGTCCGCAAGGTCGGTGCCGCGGGTCTTTTTTGTGCTTTGGGTTCTCGCCGCAGGTTGTACGCTCACCTCTTCAAGAGTGTTCCACGCGCCGCAGCTCGGGCATCTTCCGTTCCATTTAGGTGTTTCCTGACCGCATTCGCGGCAAACGTATACGCTTGTGGGTTTCGGCATTTTATTCGTCCTTTCATTTTACATACGGTTTATATCTGTCCCTGTGAGAACACGTAGTCGCATATTCCTGCAAATATCGAAAACGCCATACAGCTTTGATATTCGTCCGATTCAAGCTTGTCGGCTTCCTCTTGGTTTGATAAGAATCCGCACTCAGCCATGACCGCAGGGCAGCTTGCGTAGTGCAAAAGGTATATTTCATCACCTACCGGCTTTATCTCACGCGTGTTTTCAGGCTGCAAACGCGATGTTATGCTGCTTTGCAAAGACTGCGCAAGCTGTTCGCTTTCCGCGCTGCCTTCGGGGTAAAACATTTGTGCACCGTAGTATTTTGAGTCTGTGAACTGATTTTGGTGCACCGATACAAACAGCGCGTTGTCGTAGGAGTTAATTATCTTCAAGCGGTTTTCCATGTCTGATTTCTTCTGATTGCCCAAGCCCGTCACGCCGACATCGTGTATCGACTTGTCGGTGTCTCTGGTGACAACCGTCTCAAATCCAGCCGCATCGAGCATCCCGCGCAGCTTGAGCATTATGCTAAGGTTTATGTCCTTTTCTTCAACACCGTTTATGCTGACGCAGCCGCTGTCTATTCCGCCGTGGCCGGCGTCTAATATTATCGTCGGCAGACCGCTGTCAGCATCGGCCTCAATCGCCGGTATGGGCTCTTCGGCAGTGCTTATAAATCCGAAAACCAATAGATATGCGCACAAAAGCACTATCAGCGTGCCCACGCGATTTGCCCACAGTTTTTTTAACATAAGAAAACCTCCAAAGCATGTATTCAAACTTGTTTGTACAAACTTATGAGGTTGTCTTTGCAATTATGATTTATTTGCCGTAAAGAATCTTGCTTTTTACGTCAACTCGCTTGTAAGCTATCGTATATGCCACATGGCAGGTTATCAAGAATATTATCGGCAGTATGGTAACGAGCATCATAGCCCCGATCGAAAGCTCGGTTGCGGGCACGTTTACAGACTGCACTATGCCGTCTACAACAACAGCCTCGTTAGGAGCAACGATGTATGTCAGCGGCATGAAGTAGAAAGTCAGAGTTTTGTAAAGCGGATAAAAATCATAAGCTATCACGCCGAACTTTGACAGGTACAAAATGATGACGAAAATATAATTTATCACAGTGGGAACCAAGCCCATCAGCAGCCCGAATTTTGAGTTGTCGGCTCCGCTCCGCTCGTCGCTTATGCGCATGTTTTTTCCTAACTTGAGCATGGAATCGCCGTAAATGCAAACCGACGCTCCCACAGAGCATATTCCGAAAATAAAGCACATCACAATGCCGAACTTTTGATAGCACATCGGGAAGAACATGACTATTACAAATGACGAAAGCCAGCATAAAAGCAGCAGCAGCGCGGACTTTACAAAAAGCCAGGGCTTGTTTATGGTAAAAGTTTTTTTCATTTTATCGTCCTTTCATTTTGCCATAGCCCGAAATTTTGTCGGGCAGCTTGACGTTAATATACAAACAATTATATTACACTTCACAATTAAAAACAATACGCTTTGCCGATATAACCGCGTCATTTTTTGCATGTCGGTGAATAGATTTGCGTCCGGTGCAAAAACTATTATCGCGGCAGCAAAAGCGCGCCGCAAAGTACATGTTTTCGGAGGTCTTTGATATGAAAAATACATTCAGCCCCGCCGGCTCCCGAGGTGCAAACAATGCGGATTCAAAAAAGGACAACGTCAAGATATACCGCCCTAAGAACGCCGTCACACCGCAGAACATCACAAACGTAATAGTGGACAACTATACAGCGCCGGACGGCAGGGTGTATAACCGCTCGGAGGAGAACATCCTGCTCGCCAAAAAGGAGGTTGACGACAATAAAAAGTGAGAGCATCAACGCCAAACCGCAAAAAAGTTCGCTGCATGAAAAACTGTGTTTCTTGCATTGAACCGCGCCGTGTAGTATAATATTTGAGAACACAGCTTCCCCTTTTGGAATAGAATGTTTTAGAATCATTCTGTTTTAAGGAGGAAAGCATATGCTGGGTAATCTGAATTTTTATGCGCTCAAAGCTGTAAATACGGGATTTTTCGGCGCAGACCTTGCCCTTGCGGCAGCCGTTGTGCTTGTCACCGTCGGAGCGGTGGCTTTGATAAGCTTTGCCGTCAGGCATGCGCTCAGGCAGCCGCATAAGAGCGCCGAAAGACCCCGCGCCGCGGTTACGGTGTATTACAGTCCGGAGCTTGAGTGCTTTGAGGCACAGCTTGAAAGGCTGGTAAACAGTCGGGAGACTGCGATGTTTGATGCACAGATAACCGTTGTAGATACAGCGTGCAGCGAGGAAAGCAGGGCGTGGCTGCGGGCGCTGAGAAGAAAACTCGGCAACTGTTTCGGAATAGTTGAGCAAGGAGGTGCGGACAAAGCCGAAAATGCAGTTGAAAATGACAGACTCGTATAATATGAAGGCGATAAGCGGCATGGTGGACAGCGTGACCTATCGCAACGATGACAACGGCTTTGCCGTGGTGGTGCTCGATTGGAATTCTGAGCCGCTCACGGTTGTGGGCGAGCTTGGAAACGTAGAGGAAGGCGAAGAGCTTGAGCTGACCGGCGAGTTTTCCGAACACCCTAAGTTTGGGCTGCAGTTTCGCGCAAAAACCTGCATAAGGTCTTTGCCTGAAACCGCAGCATCCATACAAAGATACCTTGCCGGAGGCGTGATAAAGGGCATAGGTCCCGTCACGGCAAGGGCAATCGTAAAAAAGTTCGGCGATGATTCGCTGCGCATAATAGAAGAATGTCCGCAAAAGCTTGCCGAGGTTGAGGGAATCACAAAAGCCAAGGCGACAGCTTTTTCGGAGGAGTTTAAAAAGGTCGTCGGCTTCACAAATGTGCTCGCTTACTTTGTCAAATGCGGGATACCATCCGTGTACGGCGTGAGAACGTGGAAAAAATACGGTGACAAAGCTCTTGAGATGATAGATAAAAACCCGTATATACTTTGCACACAGTCGATAGAGCTTCCGTTTTTGAAGGCGGAGGAGATAGCCGCAGAAAAGGGACTTGATCCGGAAAGCGACTTCAGAATATGCGCGGGAATAAGGTATATCTTGAGCGAGAACGCCATGTCGGGTCACACATGCCTGCCGATGGACAAGCTTGTCGAGGTGGCGGCAAGGCTTCTAAGAACAGAACCGCAATATATAAAAAAGCGCATATATGCAGAGGCGGACGACGAAAACCTGTATATATACATAAGACGCGGCAGGGAGTATGTAATGCTCAAGGAGTATTACGCCGCCGAAGATTACATAGCGCGCAGACTTTCCATCATGAATACCCTTGCATACGACACCGGAATTAACTATGATGAGGTTATAGACGTTGCCGAGCAGGAAAACGACATCGTCTATGAGCAAAAGCAGCGCATGGCGATAAACGCAGCCCTCTCAAAAGGCTTTATGGTTTTGACGGGCGGCCCCGGAACGGGAAAAACAACAACCCTAAACGCGATAATATCCCTCTTTGAACAGCAGGGTCTGAAGGTTCTCATATGCGCCCCGACAGGACGTGCGGCTAAGAGAATATCAGACTTGACCGGTTATGATGCAAAGACAATACACAGGCTTTTGGGCGTCAAGGCGGCAAACGACGACTACGTTCGGTTTGAGCATGACGAGTCGGAGCTTTTAGACTGCGATGCGGTGATAGTAGACGAGATGTCTATGGTGGACACGCTTTTGTTTGAGGCACTGCTAAGGGCTTTAAGGGTGGACTGTAAGCTCATAATGGTCGGCGACAGCGATCAGCTTCCGTCGGTCGGCGCGGGAAACGTCCTTCACGACATAATCAAAAGCCAAAAGATACCCGTAATAGAGCTGACCGAAATATTCAGACAGGCGCAGTCAAGCTCAATAGTCACCAACGCACACAGAATAGTAAAGGGCGAGATGCCGGATCTTTCAAGACATGCGGGCGGAAGTACGGGCGGCGGCGATTTTTACTTCATGCAAAGGCTCAACTTTGACGACGCCATGGATCTCACCGTCGATCTGTGCATAAACAGACTGCCTAAGGCGTACGGCATGTCTCCGATAGAGGATATACAGGTTCTTTCGCCCACGAGAAAAGGCCCGCTCGGCACAATAGAGCTGAATAAGCGGCTTCAGGCGGAGCTAAACCCTCCCGACAGGCAGAAATCAGAGATAAAGACGCTTACATATACTTTCCGCACCGGAGACAAGGTAATGCAGGTCAAAAACGATTACGATATCGAGTGGAAAAAGGACAATGAGCGCGGCAGCGGAATATTTAACGGCGATATCGGCGTAATTACAAAACTCAACAAGCTTTTAGGCGTGATGGAGATAGACTTTGAAGGGCGCGTGTGCAGCTACAGCACATCAAGCATAGATAACCTTGAGCTTGCGTACGCAGCCACGGTTCATAAGAGCCAGGGCAGCGAGTTTGACGCTGTGATACTGCCCATACTCGGCGGATACGACAAGCTTTATTTCAGAAATCTTTTGTACACCGCCGTTACAAGGGCAAAAAAGCTGCTCGTAATAGTCGGCTCGGCAAAGAGAATAGAGTTTATGGTCAATAACAACAGGAAGATGAATCGCTATACCTGCCTTGAGGCGATGCTCAGGGACGAGGGATACACATACAACTCGGAGGACGAGCATGATGAGCAGGCGTAACGCGATTCCCGATTTTGTGTATCCGAACAGATGCGGCTTTTGCGCAGACACTATCAAAAATGATAAGATGATATGCTGCCGCTGTTTTAAGAAAGTCGAGTTTCTTTCCGACAACACCTTGCCGGTGTTTTCTTCGAGCCTTCACTTTGACGGCTTGTTTGTGTCATGCAGATATGACGGCCTTGTGAAATCGGGCATACTGCGCTTGAAGTCGTCCCGCGCCTTTAACACCGCAAGGTATATTTGTACCGACTTAGCGGACAGGATAGAAAGAGCATACGATTCCATAGGCAAAATAGACCTTATCACATGCATACCCATGTCCGAAAAGCAAAAGAAGTCAAGAGAGTACAATCAGGCTGAAGTGATAGCAAGGCGCTTGTCACATGAGCTTGGAGTGCCGTTTGTTGACGGTTTGATTGTAAAGGCTGATACGAGTTTTCACCAGCATGATCAAAGCGTTCGCCTAAGGCGTGAGCTTGCCGACTTGGTTTATATGGCTAATGCCGACGCAAGATGCGCTCAAATGGTAAAAGGCAAAACCGTGCTGGTATGCGACGACATAGTTACTACCGGCAGCACCCTTTCAAAATGCGCAAAGGTGCTTAAAGACGAAGGCGCAAGCAAAGTATACGCCGCTGCTTTGGCGGGATGAATAATACAAAACACTCAGGGAGGCATGGCTTTGTCATTTCTTGATTTGGGAATAGACCTCGGGACCGCCAACATAATTATCACCTCTGGCGAGAAGGCGGTTTTAAACGAACCGAGCGTAATAGCTTTTAATACAAACACAAGAACTGTCGCCGCTTTCGGCAGGGATGCGTACAACATGATAGGAAGAACACCTGAGCATATAGCGGTTATAAAGCCGCTTAAAGACGGTGTCATAACAAACAACGACATGGCTCAGGAACTTATAAGGCTTTGCATACTCAAAGTAATAGGCAAGCGCTTAATAAACCCCAGAATAATCATGTGCGTCCCTTCAAGGATAACGGAGGTCGAGCGCCGCGCCGTGGTTGAGAGCGCGGTTTCAGCCGGCGCAAGGACGGTTTACCTTATAGATGAACCCGTTGCCGCACTTTTGGGCGCGGGTATTGACATCATGGAGCCGTATGGACATATGGTTGTCGATATAGGCGGAGGCACTACCGATATAGCCGTAACTTCTTTGGGCGGTGTTGTGGCGTGCGATTCGGTAAAATGTGCGGGAAACCTGCTCGATGCAGATATAATCAGATATTATTCCGAAACGTACAAGCTGCTTATAGGCGAGAGATCTGCCGAAGAAATAAAAATTAAACATGCATGTGTTTTTAACCCTTCAGCCGAGGAAGCGGGAACGGTGACCGGCAGAAGCCTGATAAACGGCATGCCGGCAAGGGCGCCGGTGAGCGAGCTTGATATATATAAGGCGATTTCCGAGGACATAGAAAAAATCGCAAAAACGGCGGTGTCGGTGTTTGAGCATACCCCGCCGGAGCTAATAGGCGACGTGTATGAAAGCGGCGTTGTCCTGACCGGCGGCGGAGCGATGATAAAGGGAATAGGCGAGTACATAAGCTCTGTCACGGGCGTAAAATGTGTGGTTGCCGATGAGCCTTTGGGGTGCGTCGCAAGGGGCACAAACCGCGCCTTCAAGCTTGCCGATAAGCTGAGAAACGGATTTGAAAAAATATCTGCGTTTAAAAAATAGCTTTGCAGTTCTAAGACGCACGGGACGCATGAGAAATCTAAAACCGCACCGAAAAAACGGCGCGGTTTTTGTATAGACATATATTTTTCTGCCAAGACTTTCCTACAGACTTTGGAAAGGACTTGACTGCATGAACACAGTGACAAAAGGAACATCAAACGCAAAATCCAAAAAGATAACCGCCGCAATTGCGGTGTCTTTGGTCTTGTGCATAGTCGTACAGATTGTTTCAGGCGTGGGCGAAATAGAGGCTATGACGGACAAACTCATAAGGCTGCATGTGGTGGCAAATTCCGACTCGCAAATCGATCAGGAGCTGAAGCTGAAAGTCAGGGATGCGGTTTTAGATAAAGCGTCAGAGATAACCGCCGAGGCTGAAAATAAAGATGAGGCGGAAACGCTGATAAAGGGCAGCCTCAGCGCTTTAGAGGACGCCGCAAGCAAAGAGCTTGCCGACAATAACTGCTCGCTGCCGGTGAGCGTGAGCTACGAGAGAGCGTTTGTAGACAGAAGACAATACGATGATTTTGAGCTGCCGTTCGGAAGCTATGACACGCTTTGCGTCAGAATAGGCGAGGCGAAGGGCAAGAATTGGTGGTGCGTTCTCTACCCGTCGTTATGCGTTTCCTGCGCGGTGAGCATAGACGAGTGCGGCAGTTTTTCGACGGAGGAGCTGACCGTTGTGAAGGAACCGCAAAAGGTCAAATTCAAGCTGTTCTTCTTTGAGCTTTTCGAGTGGGTGAAGTCGCTGTTTAACGATGATGCAAAGCTCTTTGAGAACTGATAGCTGCGGATTGACTTGACCGCTTACAAAGTATATAATAAAACCTGTAAATGTGACAGAAATTTTTTAGGAGGAAGTTATGCTCAGGCTTGTACTCGGATCATCGCCCGATGAAAAACTCAACATGTATGCACAAGAGATAAGAACGCTGCTCGATCAGTCGCGTGAGGTGACGGCAATAGTTCCAGACCAGTTTTCTTTTGAGTTTGACAGGATACTTTATCAAAGCTTAGGCGCAAAGGATTTTAACCGCGTGTCTGTGATAAGCTTCAGAAAACTTGCGGACGAGCTTATCACAAGGTACGGCGCAAAAAGCGGCACTCTCCTAAAACGTGAAGAGCGCACTGCGGTGATATACCTTGCGCTAAAAAACGTAAAGGCTCAAAAAAAGCTGAACGCTTTGGCAAGGTCTCTTGACAAGCCTGCATTTGTGAGCGAAATATCCGTGATGGTTGACAGGCTGATACGCTCCGCAACCCCGCCGGAGGCTTTGAGCAGCGCTGCGAAGGAGCTTGACGGCAGCCTCAGCATGAAACTCTGCGACATAGGCGTAATATACGAGGCGTACCTCGACGAGCTGAAAAAAGGCGGATTTCTGGATGAAAGCTCAACCATAGCTCTCGGCGCGGAGCTTGCAAAGAAAAGCGGTTATTTTAAAGGCAAGCAGGTGTATATAGACCGCTTCGACAGCTATTCAAATGATGAGCTTGCCGTGATAGAGCAGGCAATCGTGTCAGCCGACAACGTCAGCGTGTCAATCACACTTCCCGCAAACTTTAAGCCGTCTGCAATGCAGGTGTACTCCGTGACAGCCGAAACACAAAATAAGCTTGTAGACCTTGCCGCAAGAAATAACGTCAAAGTACAGTTTTCAAAGTACGAGCCGAAAGATGTAAAGCCAAACGGCATTACAGCCATAGATAACTGCCTTTTGAATAAAAGAAAGAAGATCAGCCTGGACGGCAGCGTCACCTGCGTCAGCGCGGCAAACGTGTACGAAGAGATGGATTACGTGGCGGCTCAGATACGCAGGCTTGTGATGAGCGGCGAATGCAGCTTTAACGACATTGCGCTTATCACAAGAAACCTGCCTGATTATCAGTCTGCCATAGAATCAGCTTTTGAAAGATACGATATACCTGTGTTTATAGACGGAAAGACGAGAACGTCCGACACGTCTGTAATGCTGTATTGCTTTGCAGCGATATCCGCCGCATGCACAAAGCAGCCCTCTACGGATAAGATTCTGCAGGTGATGTGCTCTGCGTATTCAGGGTTTAATGAAGAGGAAATATCATGCATGCAGGACTATTGCGTGAGATGGAATATAGAGGGCAATATGTGGCTGGAGGATTTTACGGCGGNNGTGACGACATGCCGCTTGAGCGCCTGAACGCCGTGAGGAAAAAAGCAATAGAGCCGATACGCAGGCTGTATGAGGCCACTAAAAATGCCGATGCCAAGACGGTAGCGTCTGCGTTCAACAGGTACATAGAGGATGTCGGGCTTGCCCGAAACACCAAGAAAATTATAGATGAGTTCACCGCCGACGACGAAAAGCTGAGCGCCGCAAGGTTTTTAAAGCAGGTGCGNNGGGAGGCCATGATGAACGCCGTGGCTGCCATATACTCAACAATAGGCGACAGAAAACTAAAACTCAAGGAGTTTGGAGAGCTGCTGCGGCTTATGCTGTCCGACTGCGGCATAGCAAATCCGCCGCAAAAGCTTTTGTCCGTATCCGTTTGCGACGTGTCACGCTCGATAATATACTCAAAAGACGTCGTGTTTGTCATAGGCTTAAACGACGGCAAGTTTCCTCTTGACGCGAAAAAGACGGGAATATTTAACGGCAGAGATTCTGTCGCGCTTGAAAGAGTGGGAATAAAGTTCGAGGCGGGCGAGGCTGACAGAGCAGCTCAGGAGATGTTTATGTGCTACCGCGCACTAAGCTGTGCAGCTAAAAAGCTTTACATCACATACTCAACCGCATCGCCGAACGGAACATCGCTGCGCAGGTCGTATATGCTCATGAAGCTTGACAGGGGAGTTGGCCTGCACCATGTAAAGGCGCATGACTTTTCAGAAGAGTTTTATTGCAGCACCGAAAAAGCTGCGTTCTATCGGCTGTGCGTGACACGAAGCGCAGACGAACTGACGAAAAATTCAATCCACGCTGCGCTTGAGTGCGACGATGAGTACAGAAAAAAGCTTGCCGAGCTTGAGAGCATCTCAGGCAACAGCTCTTTAAGGCGTCTTACACGCCCGACAGCTAAAAAACTGTTTGCTCCACGCGACGTAAACATCACCGCAAGCAGAATAGATGTGTATAATCGCTGCAACTTCCGCTACTTTATGAAGTACGGCCTCGACATAAAGGATGTAACGCCGATGGCTGTCGACCCCGCAAACAGAGGCAGCGTCATGCACTATGTGTTCCAGACGGTTCTCGAGCACTTCGGCGCGGAGTATCAAAACGCATCGGATGAAGACATAAATGCGATTGTCGCACAGGCTTTAAAGGATTATAAGAAGCAGTATCTCGGTGAGGATTTCGGAAAATCGAAGAAGTTTGAAGCGGACTACATGAGACTTCACCGAGCATGCGTGGACGTGCTTGTAAATATCCGCGAGGAGTATAAGGTGTCGCTGTTTCGTCCGGTGAGCTTTGAGTACAATTTGAGCGCAGAGGACGGCGAAAGCATACTTTCTATTCCGATAAACAAAGACCTGAGGATAAATATCCGCGGAGTGGTTGACAGGGTAGATACCTTTACAGGCTCCGACGGCAAGAAATACATAAGGATAATCGATTATAAAACCGGTTCAAAGACACTTAGGTTTGAGGACATATATAACGGCCTGAACTTGCAGATGCTTTTATACATGCTCGCCCTGACACAGGGCAAAAAAAGCTCCTTCAAGGACTTTGCCCCTGCGGGAGTTCTGTATATGAAGGCGGGATTTTTAAAGTGCGACGACGATTATTCACCTCTTTCCGACTCCGCCGAACACAGACTGTCGGAGAGCGCACAGCAGCTCAAGCGTTCCGGACTGATAATAGGAAACGACGAGGTCATTGCAGCGATGGACGAGAACGTTTCGGGAACTTATCTTCCTGTCACACGTCTGCGGAACGGCGAGTACAGCAAGACATCTTCGCTCATAACGCCTGCCGGTTTTGAACGGCTTGAGAGGTACGCCAAGGACATGGTGGAGAAATTCGGCAGCGACCTGCTCGACGGAAAGATAGACGTGATGCCTGTGGGCAGCGACAAAACCCACCTTGAATGCGCATATTGCGAATTTTCATCGGTCTGCGACAGGCGAAAGTACATGTACAAGCTCATATCAAAAGACGACTCAAAGAAGCTTGAGGAGATAATTTTAAAGCCGGATGACAGCTCAAAGGAACAAAAGGAGGGTGAAAACTGATGCCGCAGTGGACTGACGAACAGCTTGAAGCTATAAACTGCTATGGCAGACCGGTAATCGTCTCTGCCGCCGCCGGAAGCGGAAAAACCGCTGTCCTGGTTGAAAGAACAATAAGGCTTTTGTGCGACGAAAAGCTTGCAATACCCGCGGACACTCTTCTTGCGGTTACGTTTACTAACGACGCCGCGGCTCAGATGCGTGAAAAGCTTTCCGCGGCGCTCGAAAACGCAGCCATAGAAATGCCGGAAAACGCATGGATACAAAAGCAGCAAACGCTCTTGCGGCTTGCTAACATATGCACGATAAATTCTTTCTGCTATGATATGGTGAAAAACAACCTTGCCGACACCGATTTGCAAAGCGGCGTCAGAATCATGGAAGAAAAGGAGTCGGATATGGTCACGGAGCGCGCCCTCGACGCAGTTATGGAGGACGCCTATGAGAAGTTCCCGCAGGAGACGGAAAAGCTCATATCTTTGTTTTGCTGCGAAGACGATAAGCCGCTGAGAGAGATGATAATATCATTGAGAAAGTTTCTCCGCTCCATACCGTTCAGCGACGTGTGGGTGAAAAATGTCACAGAGCGCCTTGACGGCATGCAGATGATAAGCGAAATCATGGCTGACTATGCGGCGCTTGCTGATGAGCGTGCAGAACGCTGCGCATCGACCGCCGAACGCTTGAGGGGACTTGCCGAGGACCTTGAAAACTATTCAAAGGCAAAGGCTAAATTTCTGCAAAACTGCGACTATGCCGAAAGAATCTTAAATGCGTTGGAGCGTGCCGGCGACGACATGGAGGCCTGCGGCGAGGTTTTGTCATCTTTCAGCTGGATACCGATGACCGGAACTACGCGAACCAAGCAGGAAAAGGAAGACACGACTTACCTCGAGGAGGAAACCTATGAGGAGGCAAAAACCTGCCTGTCAGCCCTGAAAAACGCTTTTTCGGAGCTTGCGGAATGCTACGCTGTCTCTGAGGACGAGGCAAAAAAGGACTGTGCATTTGTCAGCAAGGTGTTCAAGCAGCTCCTTGAGTTTGTAAATAAGCTCGAAGAAAACGTCTGGGAGATAAAAGTAGAGCGAAACGCAATAGACTTTTCAGATACGGAACTGCTGACGGTAAATCTGCTTTTGAACTGTGACAGCTCAGGCAGGACATCGAGAACGCCTATTGCCGAGGAAATATACCGTTCCGGCAGATATAAGCTGATACTCGTAGACGAGTTTCAGGACGTAAACAACCTTCAGGAGGCAATTTTAAAAGCTGTTTCTGATACGGACAGCATGGAGTCCATAGGCAGCAACGTGTTTGCCGTGGGCGATGTAAAGCAGTCTATATACCGCTTCCGTCAGGCAAACCCCAAGATATTCATGCAGACTCGAAGGCTTGCGGAGCAAAGCACGGACGACAAGGGTGTAAAGGAGATACTCTTGACAAAAAACTTCAGGAGCCGTGCCGGGGTGCTCGACTTTGCCAACTACTTGTTTTCATCCCTCATGAACAGCCGCCTCGGCGAGGTGGAGTACACAAAGGACGAGGAACTTGTATGCGGTGCGAAGTTTATCGGCGACGATCGCCCCACAGCGTTGATACGTGTGAATTCCGACTTAGAGGAGCAGTCGCCTGTTGCCTTTGATGAGTTTGCGGCGGTTGCGGCGCAAATAAAAAAGATGCTCGACGAAAAGACGCCGGTAAATGACGGCGGAATCGTAAGACCGTGCCGCCCGTCGGATTTTTGCGTGCTCACGAGAAACAACATAACCGGCGATGAGCTTGTAAAGCGTTTTTCGGAACGGGGATTAAAGGTTGCAAGCGAGAATGTCTCGGGCTACCTTGAATCGCGCGAGATTTCGCTCATGCTTAACCTTTTGAAAATATCGGTCAGCCCCATGAAGGACATCCCTCTTGCGAGCGTAATGCTCTCTCCGATAATGGGCTTCAGCGATGAGGACGTTGCGCTGATAAAGCTTCACAACAAAAAGAACAGGCTTTATAAAAACATGCTTGAAGTGGCGGACTCGGAAAGAGAAAAAGCCGGGCATGCGGAGCTTGTCAAAAAGTGCGAGAGCGCAATAAGTCTTGTAAAAAAACTAAAGGTGTACTCCGCAAGCATGCCGCTTACAGGACTTATCAAAAAAATATACGATGCCACCGACGTGTTTGCCATGGCGGCGGCATACGAGGACGGCAAGCAAAAATGCGCCAACCTTTATCTGCTTCTTGAGTACGCAAAGAACTATGAGAACTCGTCTAACGAAGGCGTGGCGGGCTTTTTGCAGTACGTTTCATACATATTAAAGACCGGCGGAGACTTTGCAAAGGCTTTGACCGTTACAGAGTCTGACGATGCGGTGGTTGTAAAAACCATGCACCGCTCAAAGGGACTTGAGTTTCCGTTTGTTTTTCTCTGCCAGCTCACAAAAAAGTTTAACTTTTCGGACACCCATGAAAAACTGCTTTTAAATGCGGATTACGGAGTGGGACTCAGCTACTACGATTACGCCACGCTGACAAGAAGAAAAACCGTTTTGTCCGAGTATATAAAAAGGAAGAACACAGAAGAGCTTTTGTCTGAGGAGCTGAGACTTTTGTATGTCGCAGCCACAAGGGCAAAAGAGCAGCTGTTTGTCGTTTTGGACATCACAAGCAGAACATGCGAGAACGCAAAGCAGTATGCGTATTACATCAACGACCATATGATACCATGCGACCTCTCGGAGAAGGCCAAGTGCATGCAGGACTGGATTGTCATGGCCATGACAAAGGACAGCTCCCTTTGCACACTGTTCGGAAGGGAATATAACGAGCAGGATTACTACGATTTTGATACGCCTGATTTAAAAATAATAACGCCTGAAGCCGACACGGAGCAGGAAACCGGCGAGCAAGCGGCGGATGTGGGAGTGGACAGCGCACTTGCGGAAAAAATCGTGCGGTGCTTTAGCTACAAAAACGACCAAAGACTTTGCACCACTCAGGCAAAGGTCTCTGTCTCGGAGCTTGTAAAGGACGATGCGATAAACTTTTTCCCGAAGGTTGCAGACCTAGACGGCACGGTGACAGAGCTTACCGCAGCCCAAAAAGGCACAATCATGCACCGCTTTATGCAGCTTGCCGATTACGGAGCGGCCGCAAAGGATATTGAAAGCGAAATATCCAGGCTGCAAAACAGCGGAGCGCTGAGCAAAATCGAGGCGGACTCCATAAACCGCGACAGCCTCAAAGCGTTTTTTGACGGCGAGATTTATAAGCGCATGAGCCGCTCCGAGAACGTCATGCGTGAAAAGAGCTTTATTGTTAAGTTTTCCGATATAAATGTCGATGAGGAGCTTTCAAAAATGTATGACGGCACGGACGGAATGCTCCAGGGAATTGCCGACTGCATATTTGAAGAGGATGACGGATACGTGCTCGTGGATTATAAGACCGACAGGGTAAAAACCCTTGACGAGCTTGTTCAAAGGTATTCCGCTCAGCTTGCGCTTTACAAAGCCGCTTTTGATATACTTTTAGATAAGCCGGTAAAGTCCTGCTGTATATACTCTTACAGGTTGTCAAGCGGTATAGAGGCAAAACTAATAGGCGGCAAAGGTTTTTAAGAAATGTTGACAAGCATTATAAACTGTGATATTATCAATTTAGACAATGCGCGCAATTGTTAAAATAAACACAGAAAGAGGTGCATAACAAATGAAAAAAATTATATCAGCTGTTGTTTTGCTTGCTATGCTAATTAATATATCACTGCCATGCTATGCAGCAAATATTGACAATAAAATTCCGAATGACATTGTTTCTTATAGCAACAATGTAATGGCAGAATGCGCCATTATTGCTCAAAGTCAAATTGATCGTTATAACAATAGCCAAACTATAATAGGAGTTTCAGAAGTTTACAATACCGCAGGTGAGCTAATAGCGTATTGCTATAATTTTGAACCCGATGGATACGTAATTGTAACAATTGATGATTATGTTCCGCAGGTTGTTGCGCCTGCGCATGAGACACCATATCCTCACGATACAATTGCGAGTGGAGTGAAGTATGTCTATGGAGGCGGCCTTAACTTCTGGACGATTGGCACTAATGGTGTTTTAACGGATATTGAAACAGGAATGCAAAGTACGGTGAGTAGTGAAATTGTCCCGTTTAGAGTAGCGGGTAGTGCCGAGGCAAGGCAAACAAACCTTTCAGCGGTGTTAAATGCAGGTCAAATTCGATCTGCTAATTCAGTTAATGTTAGTACGGATACGATGATAACTACGAGTCATATACCTGAAGCGTTTGGAAATCAATCGTATCTTTGCGGTCCTAAGGCAGCAAGTATAGTATTATATTATTTATATTGCTATCGTGGATTGTACATACCAAGCTATGTCTTCTCGTATTATGGAAGTCCATGCCAAGGAATTACAGAATATTTGCTGAATAATGGATATCTTATAGGAAGAAACTCTACCGGAGATGCGGGCATGTCAGCGTTTAATATGGTAAATGGACTATTGTTTAGTTATACGGGATTAGATGATTTCTTAACTGATATAGGTGCGTCGTCATCTGTAAGGATGATTTGGATTAATGCAAATTCATTATCAGATTCAATATCTCAAATCAAGCAGTCCATATTACTTGACTATCCTGCTATTGTTTCCACTTCGTCAACGCCTCAATCATCTTTGATCCCGGATCATTTTTATGTTGTATATGGATATATTGATTATCTTACGTTTACAAGATTCATTGTAAACGATGTAAACGGAAATCTTGG
>DDJI01000052.1:0-203 GCA_002338885.1 Ruminococcus sp. UBA1828
AACTTCTGCTCTTACGTCTGCCCGCACGCGGTAATTCGTCCCGTAATCATGACCCAGGCTGAGCTTGACGCAGCTCCCGAGCTTGCAAAGAAGAAGGCTAAGCCCGCAACCGGCATGCCCGGCTACTACTTCGTAATGACCATGTCCGCTCTCGACTGCACCGGATGCGGCTCATGCGTAAACGTATGCCCCGGCAAGAAGGG
>DDJI01000052.1:296-14991 GCA_002338885.1 Ruminococcus sp. UBA1828
GCATGCGCAGGCTGCGGCGAGACTCCTTATGCTAAGCTCATAACTCAGCTCTTCGGCGACAGAATGTACATCGCCAACGCAACAGGATGCTCCTCCATCTGGGGCGGCTCCGCACCGTCAACTCCTTACACCACCAACAAGGCAGGCAAGGGACCGGCTTGGGCTAACTCCCTCTTTGAGGACAACGCAGAGTACGGCTACGGCATGTTCTTAGCACAGAACACCATCCGCCAGAGAAATATAGCAAGACTTCTCGACATCGAGAAGAATCTTGACAACGCAGAGTACAAGGCTGTCATAGACGAGTATCTTTCAACCGTAGACGACGGCAAGCTCAACAGCGCGGCAACCGACAAGCTCATCGACATCCTTCCCAAGATCGGAACCGACGAGGCTAAGGCAGTTCTTGCAGACAAGGATTACCTCAGAAAGAAGTCCATGTGGGTATTCGGCGGCGACGGATGGGCATACGATATCGGATTCGGCGGACTTGACCACGTCATCGCTCAGAACGAGGATATCAACATCTTCGTATTCGATACCGAGGTTTACTCCAACACCGGAGGACAGGCATCCAAGGCTACACCCGCAGGAGCTATCGCTCAGTTTGCGGCAGCCGGAAAGTCCATAAAGAAGAAGGATCTCGCAGGAATCGCAATGACCTACGGCTATGTATACGTAGCTCACGTTGCAATGGGTGCAGATTACAACCAGTGCATCAAGGCGATTGCAGAGGCTGAGAGCTACCACGGACCTTCACTCATCATCGGTTATGCTCCTTGTATCAACCATGGTATCAAGGGCGGCATGAGCATCGCTCAGACAGAGGAGAAGAAGGCTGTAGAGGCAGGATATTGGCACCTGTACAGATACGATCCGAGACTTGCGGCAGAGGGCAAGAATCCGTTCCAGCTTGATTCTAAGGCGCCTACGGCAAGCTATAAGGACTTCATCATGGGTGAGGTAAGATACAACTCACTCGCAAGGTCCAACCCCGAGAGAGCCGAGAAGATCTTCGACGGCGCAGTTGAGAACGCTAAGCACAGATACGATTACCTCGTAGAGCTTGCAAAGCGTGAGGACTGATAAGAAAAAACGCAGATGTAAAGATAAAGCCCCCGTCCGGCTGAGCCGGACGGGGGCTTTTCATGCCATGCGGGATTTTTCATGCCGCGCGGAATTTTCATGCCGCGGCGAATGCGCGCACTATAGCGTGAGATTTGATAGAACAGGTCGGGCGGCATACAAACAAAAAAGCGGAGCGCATGTCTCCGCCTTTGTGGTTCATTTTTGTCCTGCATTTATGTCCTGCATTATTTATGCAGCGCATGTATGCACTGTGTCCTGCGTTTAGTCGTCAACCTCGAGGTCGTCAATGTCTATGCCGAGTCCGGCAAGAAACTCATCGACATTTATCTCTTCCCATCCTAAGTCCGCAACGTCCTCGTCGTCGCCCTCTTCAATCTGGCTGCCGGTCTCGGGCGTCTCAGGTTCTTCAGGCGCTATAGTCGTCGTCTTTTCTTCCTCGTTGTCAGGCTCTGCGGTGGTCGTCGTCACAGGCTTGTCGTCATCATCCGGAGCATCTGTGCTCTCAGGTGCGCTCGGCTCGGTGGGAGCTGTAGCGGTTGTGCCGTTTTGTGTATCGTCCGATGACGGTGTGGTCACAGGCTCCTCGCTTCCGCCCTCGGGCGATGTGGTCACGTCGGGGGTTTCGCCCTCCGTGGTGATTTCGGCGGCATCCCCGTCCGAAACGGTGGTGTTTGCATCGGAACCGTCAGACGGCTCTTCTTCCGTGCCGCATGCGGCAAACATCAAAACGCATGCTGCGCAGCTCAGTGCCAACAATATCGTTAAAAGCTTTTTCATTATGTATTATCCTTTCGTAAAAACTCGTATTTCGGTTGACTGCGGATTAAATGAGCTTGTATATAAAGCGGGCGGCGCATGGATCTGCGCGGTTCACCCCTTATGCAAATAATACAATCCCGCAGGGCGTAATATTGCACCTCGCGACACAAACCCGCGTTTTTTTACAACAGTTCAGATAAAATAAAACTCCGCCGTGGGTCAGATGGCGGAGATTTTCGTTTAGCTCGGCATTAAGCGTTGAGAAGCTTAGCCAACTGAGACTTCTTTCTCGCTGCCTTGTTCTTGTGGATGATTCCCTTGGCGCATGCCTGGTCAACCTTCTTTATAGCAAGGGTAACCGCCGCTGCCTTGTCCTCACCCTCAGCATTGCTTGCCTTCTTGATGGCAGTCTTTAATGCTGTCTTGGTCATCTTGTTCTGAAGAGTCTTTGCCTCGATAATTCTTACTCTCTTCTTAGCGGATTTGATATTTGCCATTAAGACACCTCCTTAGTCAATTCATAAAATTCACTTACTTGGATAAGCTAATTGCACGACTGAGAAAGTGCAATAAGGTTAATGACTCCTTACTTATTCAACAAGCATCGTACTTTAATATATCATCTCATTTTAGAAATTGCAATAGCTTTTTAAAAATTTTTATGTTTTGAATAAATACAAAGGGAGAAAGGACGCTCAAAATGTCATCTGAATATAAAACCAAAGGCTTTTTCATCCCAAACAGCGGGATTATGCGCTCCGACCTCATAATAGAGAGCGCGCCGGCTTTTAAAACGGACGGTGCAATCGGGGACGCGGGCGTTCGCGGAGCCACAGTGAGCAAGCGCGAGTGCGGCTGTTTTGTCGTCACGGACGTATCCCTAAACACCCCGCAGGCGGCAAGCGAGCTTTCAAAGCCGATGGGCAGGTATATAACCCTCGAGCCGAAAACGCCGCTTGAGCTTGCGCCGTCCGACGTGTCGGGGGCGGCGGCGGTGATAGCCGGCAGCATAGCGCTGCTGGTCGGTGGCGACGCCTCCGAGCGCTGCGCGCCCGACATAAACGTGCTTGTGGTGGGGCTTGGAAACAGCGCCGTCACGCCGGACAGCTTAGGACCGGCGGCATGCGGGCGGGTGCTTGCCACAAGGCACATAAAAGCCAACGCGCCGCACCTTTTTTGCGAGGGGATGACAAGCGTGTGCAGGCTTTCGCCGGGCGTCATGGGGGACACCGGCATAGATGCGCAGCAGATCATAAACGCCGTGGCAAAGAGCATAGGCTTTGATTTAATCATAGCGGTGGATGCGCTTGCATGCGCTGACGCCGGACACTTGGGAAAGACGATACAGCTCACCGACACAGGCATATCCCCCGGAAGCGGAGTTATGAACGCACGTGCGGAGCTGTCACAAGCCGCGCTCGGCATACCCACCGTGGCAATAGGCGTGCCCACCATGGCGGACATAGGCAGCTCAGAGGAGCCGCTCATGGTCACCCCGAAGTCGATATCGGGGCTTATAAAAAGCTCGGCGGAGCTGATAGGAATGGGGATAAACGCGTATTTGCAGCCCGGGCTGACTGCGTCACAGATAAATCTTTTGCTCGGCTGAGCATACGCGCCGAGCGCACGCGTTGATTCAAATAAATACCTCGGTCAAATTTTAAAAAATTATATAATAAGCTATTGACAAACGCAAAGCAAGAGGATACACTATATGTGACGTAAAGTTCAGACAGGAGGTTAGGAAATTGACTTACGAGAAGGTTAGAAAGATAATCGCCGAGAATCTTGAGATCGACGAGAATACGATAACTCCCGAGTCGGTGATAACCGATGATCTGGGCGCGGATTCGCTTGATGTTGTGGATCTTGTAATGTCGTTTGAGGACGAGTTCGGTGTTGAGATTCCGGATGAGGCTGTTGAGACGATAAGAACCGTCGGCGACATCGTAAAGTACATCGAGGACAATCAGTAAAACCCGCCGCATATTCTGAGAGTAATGCGTCCGCAGGCGCAGCACATCCACAGGTGTGCAACACATCCGCAGGTACAGCACATCCGCAGGTGTGCAGCACATCCGGTTGGTGTGCAACACATCTGCGATATGCACACATCTGCGATGTGAGCTGCATGTGGTGCTGAATTACAGATGCCGGCGTATAAGCTGTGCTCTGCACCGCAAATCATTTAATTTTGCCGGAACAATCTTGTCAAGTCTATATGTTTTCCCCCACGTTACCCTGACCGGTAGTGTGGGGGAAAACTTTATGCGCATTCATGCGGCGGCGATTTGCATGAGGAAAGGTTTTTCAGGTTGCAACCCGGGATGTAATGTGATATAATTATTTTGATTTTACAACATCGCGCCGGCAGAATGTAAAAAGCAGCTATGCATATGCGGGCGCAGAAGGGATTAAAAAATGCTCCATGAAAAGTCATGCGGGGCGATTGTCTACCGCAAGTTTCATGGCAATACCGAGATACTGCTGATAAAGCATGTAAACAGCGGGCACTGGTCATTTCCCAAGGGGCATGTCGAGTCGGGCGAAACCGAGGTTGAGACGGCTTTAAGGGAGATAAAGGAGGAGACGGGCATAGACGTCATAATAGATTCGACGTTTCGGGAGATAGTCTCCTACTGTCCCAAGAAGGGCACGCAAAAGATAGTGGTGTACTTCCTCGCCAAGGCGAAAAACTCCGACTATATCCCCCAGCGAGAGGAAATCGCAGATATCAAGTGGGTGGAGATAGACAGAGCGCAGTCGGTGTTGTCCTATGAAAACGACAAAAGCATTGTGGCAAAAGCGCGAACAATCATCGCACAGCATGCATGACGCCGCCGCACAACCGCGGCGCCATAGACAAGCTGACAAAAACGCCGGTCAAACCAAGACCGGCGCTTTGTTTTTATGGGTTATTTTTATGCCGGGCGCATGCTTGTGTATGGATGTGCAGCCGTGCCCTGCCTGATGCCTTTTGCACACCCGCTAAGCGTGCATTTGCGCGTTTTGCTGAGGGGCTTGACGGTTCTCCTCGTCCTGCACGTGCAAAAGCGCCTCGCGGTATGCGCTCAGCACGCACTCCTCAAGCTCCTCGCGCATTTTTGGAGTTATCGGGTGAACTATGTCCTTGAATGCGCCGTGCTCGTCACGCCTCGACGGCATGGCTACAAACAGCCTGCTGCTCCCCTCCACCACTTTTATGTCGTGAACGGCAAACTCGTTGTCAAACGTAACGCTCACCACGCCCTTGAGCCTTCCCTCGGGGAGGAGCTTTCGCACCTTGATGCCTGTAATGGTCATATGATTTTGTCCTTTCTATATTTATGCAGATATTTTTGGCGCGGCAAAGAAAATTTATTCACAGGGGTTTATTTTCGCAAAAGTTTATAATATACTGTTTTTAAGAAGATTCGCGGACGTATGTTCGCATTTGTGCATGAAACGCAGGAAGGGACGGCTTACATGGACAACTCAAAGCAAAAAAACATACTAAACGGCAAAAAACACATACACTTTATCGGCATAGGCGGCAGCGGAATGTATCCCCTGGCGCAGATACTCCACGGCCTGGGCTACTGCCTGACCGGCTCGGACAACAACGAGACTGAAACCCTTGACGCGGTGAGGGCGCTCGGCATACCGGTGTACTCAGGTCAAAGGGCTGAAAACATCGAGGGCGCGGACCTTATAGTCCACACCGCCGCAATCATGAGCGACAACCCCGAGCTGATAGCCGCAAAGGCATCCGGTGCGCCGGTGCTTGAGCGCTCGGAGCTTTTGGGGCTGGTGACGAGCTGGTACGATCGGGCTGTCTGCATAAGCGGCACCCACGGCAAGACCACAACATCCTGCATGCTCACGCAGATTTTTTTGGACGCGGGGGTGGATGTGAGCTGCGTTTTGGGCGGAAAGATGAAGTCGATAAACGGCTCCGGCAGGTTCGGCTCAAGCGACATACTCGTATGCGAGTCCTGCGAGTTTGTGGACACGTTCTTAAAGCTCTACCCCGACATAGCCGTGATACTCAATATAGACGAGGATCACCTCGACTACTTTAAGACGCTTGACAATCTCAAGCGCTCCTTCGAGAAGTTTGCAAACAACGCCTCAAAGTGCATAATATACAACCGCGACGACAAGAACACCGCCGAAGTAGTTGCAAGAACGCATTTAAAGAAGGACAAGGTGAGCTTCGGATGGGCGGAGCAAAGCGACTTTTACCCCGTCGTGAAGGGCGTGAAGGGGCTTGTGACTCAGTTTGAGATATACCGCCGCGGCAAGCTCTTCACAACAGCCGAAATACACGTCCCCGGCATGCACAACGTGATAAACGCGACTGCCGCCGCTGCCGCCGCAGACTATTGCGGCGTGAGCGCGGAGAAGATAGCCGCGGGGCTTAAAGACTTTGCGGGAGCGATAAGGCGCTTTGAAAAGATAGCGCAGGTGGGCGGCGTCACGATAGTGGACGACTATGCGCACCACCCCGCCGAGATAGCCGCCACGCTGAAATCCGCCGCAGGGCTTGGGTTTAAGAGGATAGTGGCGGTTCACCAGCCCTTCACATACTCAAGAACGGCAATGCTCCTTGACGACTTTGCAAAAGCCCTTTCCCACGCCGACAAAGTCGTTCTGACCGAGATAATGGGCTCGAGGGAGAAAAACACCTACGGCATACATTCAAGCGACCTTGCGGCGAAGATCCCCGGCTGCACCCTCACGCCGAGCTTTGACGAATGCGTGAGCTACCTCGAAGAAAACGTGCGGGAGGGCGACCTTGTGATAACACTCGGATGCGGCGACATATACAAGGTTGCAAAACGCCTTGCCGCAAGGCTTGAGCAAAGGCAGGGCGGCGTATGACTACTCAGGAGCGAGACAGAGCGGTATATGAATACCTCCGCCAAAGGCTTGAAGAGGGGTGCGCGCCGACTGTGCGCGAGATATGTCGGGCGCTTGGGATAAAGTCCACATCAACCGCCCACGCGAGCCTCAACCGGCTTATTCGCGACGGGCTGATAGAAAAGCGCGGCGACAACCTTAACCGCGCCATAAGCCTTGCGGGGACGCGCAGAAACGAGCTTGTGCCGGTTGTGGGTACGGTTGCTGCCGGACAGCCCATAACGGCGATAGAGTATATAGAGGGGTACGTAAACTTCAACCCCGAAAGAAGATACCGCGGGCAGCTCTTTGCGCTGAAGGTGCGCGGAGATTCGATGATAAACGCCGCCATACTCGACGGCGACACGGTGATTGCGGAGCAGTGCCGTACGGCAAAAAACGGCGAGATAATAGTGGCGCTTGTTGACGGGAGCGACGCCACGGTGAAAAGGTTTTACCGCGAAAAGGGATATGTGAGACTTCAGCCGGAAAACGACGCCATGGAGCCGATAATATCTAAAAACGTGTCGGTTTTGGGCAGGGTCGTAGCGGTGATAAGATACCTGTGAGTCAGCAGAGACAGTAAAACAGCAAGAATCGAGGGACAGACAAAATGAATTATACATCAAAAGACAGCGAAACCGTGCAAAGAGCTGAGCATCTTGCGGAAAAGACGCTTGAGAGCAGCCGCATATATGAAGGAAAAATCCTCAGCCTGAAGCGGGACACCGTCCTGCTTGAAAACGGCGAAAAGGCTTTCAGGGAGGTCGTAGAGCACAGCGGCGGAGTATGCATACTCCCCATAAACGACAAGGACGAGATACTTTTTGTCAGGCAGTTTCGGTACCCGTTTTCAAGCGTTTTGCTTGAGATACCGGCGGGAAAGCGCGAAAAAGGCGAGGATCCGTATGCATGCGGCGTGAGGGAGCTTAAAGAGGAAGTGGGCGCCAAGGCTCAAAGCGTCACATATTTAGGCAAGCTCTACCCCACCGTGGCATACGACACCGAAGTGATATACATGTACATGGCGCAGGGGCTTAGCTTTGGCGGGCAAAGCCTTGATGCGGACGAGTTTGTAGACGTCGTCGCAATACCCTTTGATGAGGCCGTGAGGATGGTTTTAAACGACGAAATCCCCGACTCCAAGACGCAGATAGCCATTTTAAAGGCGCATGCCATGCGCAGCAAGGGCGTATGAGCGGCGAAAGAATAGGAAAAGAGCTGTTTTTAAAGCCGGCATGGGAGGTGGCGCCCCTGATTTTAGGCGCGTACATATGCCGAAGGACGCCGAGCAGCGTGATAAGGCTTGAGATATCGGAGACGGAGTGCTACTTTGGCGAGGAGGACACCGCGTGTCATGCCTGCCGCGGCAGGACAAAGCGCACACAAACGCTTTACCACGAGGGCGGCGAGGCATACGTGTACCTCTGCTACGGCATACACAGCCTGTTAAACGTCGTGACCGGAGCAAGCGGGCATCCCGAGGGCGTGCTGATAAGGTCTGCGGGCGGTTATGACGGCCCGGGTAAGCTCACCAAGGCGCTTTCGGTGACCTGCGAGCTAAACGGCGAGGATCTGTGCGTGTCGGACAGGCTGTGGGTGGAATACGGCAACCCGCACGGCAGCTTGACGGGCAGTATGCCGGATAGTTTGCAGGACAGTTTGTCGGGCAGCCCAAGCGTGCACAGCGCCTTGACGGACGGCCCGCAGGGCGGCATGCAAGGCATGGTCTCAAACATTTCGGGCGTGGTGTGCAGACCTCGGGTTGGCATAGCCTACGCCTCGGAGAGCGACCGCCAAAGGCTTTGGAACTTTTCTTTGCCCAAATAAGCAGGCAATTTTATATGTCTATACAAGGGAAATAGCTGCGCAGCGAATTACTTCGCACGCAGCTATTTCCAAAGGTATATAAAATGTATGACTGTAAGGCAGGTTTACTGTTGATCTGCTCTCGGCGCGAGTTGGTACAAGACCTCCAGCGCTTTTTTTATGCAAAGATCGGTGTCCGCGTCAAGCGCTTTCAGGTCTTGAGCGGTGTCGGCGGCCATCACGACTTCGTAATCGGGCTTTATTCCCGTGTCGGCAAACGCCGTTGTCGGACCGGAAACCGTCGCAACAGGCAGGCTTATCGCCGTGCTGTCGTACAAGTCGAATATTTCGGGGAGCTGAGCTTTTCCTGCGGAGGAGCTGCCTACAACAGATGCGCCCAAGTTATCTTTAAGCGATGCCGCAAACAGCTCCGCAGGTCCTGAAGTTCTTGAGTTTACAAGCACCGCCATGGGCACCTGCGGCGCTTGACCGCCGTCGGCCGCGTCCGCTTGAGTTATCTGTCCTGTGAGTTCTGTTTCAACATATGGTATAGCATCTTCGGGCAGCAGCACGTTAAGCAGGTTAAACACCGGCTCAAAAATCATTCCGGCATTGTTTCGCAGATCAATTATTATTCCGCTCACGTTTGAGGAGCGAAGCATCGAGTATGCAGCCATAAACTGCTGGTAGGTCTTTTCGGAAAACTCATACACCTGTATGTATCCGAAAATTCCGTATGTATCGGGGTCGCCGTAGGTCTCTGCGCGAACCGAGGCGACTGTCATCTGGACTGTAGAAAGGGAAACTGTTCTGTCCACGCCGTCCCTGCGAAGAGTGAGCGTCAGGGGCGTGCCGGATTCGGCTCTTAACATGGCGTATGCGTTGTCATAGCCAAGCTCTAAGACGCTTGTGCCGTTTATGGCGACTATGCTCTCGCCGATGTTTATTCCCGCATTTGCGGCGGGGCTGTTTGCAATCACGTCGGTGATGCATGGGTACCCTCCGACCTCCTCGGCATATATGCCTATTCCGAGGTGAGTGCCGCTGAGGTGCTCTTTATAGAGGGTGTACTCCGATTCATCGTAATATTTTGCCTCTGCGTTTCCCAAAACCGATATATAGGCGTTCGCAAGCGACTCTATCAGCTCGTCCTCGTTGATCGAGCCGTCATAGTATGCGCGGACATAGGTGTCTATCTGCTCAAGCTTTGTATACATCTCCGCGCGCTGCTGAACGTCCGCCACAAGGTCGTCGTACAGGCTCATGGAGTAGCTTGTTGAAATTATGAATGTTATAGCCGCCGCAATAGCCATCAGGGAAATAGTAAGTCCGAGAGATATTTTTTTGTTCGTAGCTTATCTTCCTTTCGGCTTTAGTCGTATAGTGAATCAGTATTTTATCAGGTTGAAGGACTCGGGATCCTTTCTCTCGCCGTCCACGCGCACCTCAAAGTGAAGATGCGGGCCGGTGGAGTATCCGGTAGAGCCGACGTATCCTATGACGTCGCCGGTGGTCACATGCTGCCCCTCTTCAACTATTATTCACCGCGGNNCTGCCCCTCTTCAACTATTATTTCCTCGGCGTGCCCATAAAGGGTGGCGTATCCGCCGCCGTGGTCGATTATGCAGTAGTTTCCGAATCCGCCGCCGCATCCGCAGGAGCTGTTCTTGCCGTAGTCATGCGTGCAGCTGTTGTTGACCGTTATGACGACGCCGGAGTTGGCCGCGGTGATTTCCGCACCCCTGACGCCCGATCCGGATATGTCTATTCCTCTGTGGGTGGTTCCCCAGCGGCTGCCGTAGCCGGAGGTTATCTGATAGTATCCCGGGAGCGGCCAAAGGAATGTTCCCGGCTCGAGGTCGCCTATGTACTCCTCCCTTGAAGCCTCGCGGATGATCCTTTGAATCTCTTCTTCTATCTCTTCAGCCTCTTCGTCAAGCTCGTCCTTGTTGTCCTCGTATGACTGCTGCTGCTGCCTGAGAAGCTCTATTTGAGTTTCGCTCTGCTCGTACAGGTCGTTCAGGTCTGCAAGCTGCGAATCCCAGTCGGCCTTGAGCAGCTCCACATCCGTGCGCTTTTGCTCGACTTCCGATATGTCAAGCTCTAAGTCTGATATGAGGTTTTCAAGCTCCAACTTGTTGTCCTCATAGCTTTGCAGTATCTCGTGAAGGTTGTCTATGACGCCGTTGTTGTAGTCGGCAACTCTCTTTATAAGCTCCATTCTCATGAGCATGTCGAAAAAGTCGCTCGAGCCTAAGAGCACAGACGCCAGCGAATCGTTTCCGCCCGAAACGTACATAGCTCGAAGCTGTCCCTCGTATATTGATATGTTGTCCGCTATTTCAAGCTCCTGAGCGGCTATAAGCTGCTCGGTTGCGGTTATGTCGTCTTCCTTGAGAGAAATTTCGTCCTCAAGCTCCGATATCTGGCCGTTGTAGTCGCCGATAAGGTCTGTGAGGGTTCTTATGTATTCCTCGGTGGCGGTTATCTGCTCGTCGATTTTCTCCTGCTTTTCTCTCTCGCGGTCTATGTCGCCCTCGGCTGCCTCTATTGCCGCCTCAAGCTCTTCCATTTGCTCGCTTATCTCGTCAAGCTTGTCCTCAAGCTCTTCTTGGGTCGAGTCCGCCGCGATGTGCATCGGTCCGGAGAAGGTGACGGTTGAAAGAGCCACCGCCACAGCCGTAACCGCTATTATTCCGCGCTTTATATGGTTCAATTGCTGCCTTTCCTTTCTGATCGGAGACGTGTGATCTGTTTGGGTTATTGCCGGTTGCCGTGGTTTTGCGAATTAAACGTTTAAGTGCTTTCTTGTGGCAAGCACCGTTCCGAAGGATGAGATCAGCATTCCGCATACAAGGTAGCATGCTGCCGTTATCAGCGCGATGTCTCCAAACGGTATCAGCCCGCCGGACACAAACAGCGTCCATGACCTGAGGTACACCGTAAGGGTGTTGTAAATCTCGGTGTATCCGAAGAGCGTGAGCAAAAATGCCGCAACCGCCGCGATAAGACCTATAGAAAGTCCTTCGACAAAGAACGGAATCCTTATAAAGCTCTTCGACGCGCCGACATAGCGCATTATGTTTATCTCGCGCCGCCTTGCAAACACGCTTGAGCGGGTCGAGTTTGATATGATGACGAGGCAAACCACTATCAGCGCCGCGGTGATAACGGTGAATATCACGGCGCAGACGTTTTTAATGCTCGTCAGAAGGCTTGCAAAATCGTTCGGGGCGTTTACCGACTCCACCGAGTCGAGCGCCTGCATCGCAGATACTGTCTGCGGGAGTTTTGATATGTCGCTCACCCTCACTCTGTACGAGTCGGGGAGCGGGTTGTTTTGTATGTAATCAAAAAGCGACTTTTCCTCGTCGGTCATGTCCTCCTGCATCTCGACCCATGCGTCCTCCTTGGGGTAAAAGCTCACCTCGGAGACGTTGTCAAGAGACTGAAGCTGCGTGCCGAGTATGGTGATGTTGTTGTCGGGGGTTCCGTCGCGGATTATCACCACGACTTCGTTTCGGCTCTCAACCGAGCCTATAAGGCGGGTTATGTTTGCCGAGACAAGCACCGAAAATCCCACCATCACAAGCGATATTGCCACTATGCACAGCGAAGCAAATGTGTTTACTCTGTTGAACCACAGGCTCCTAAACCCCTGGTTCACAAGATATTTAAGACTGCCGGCTCTCATCTGCTCCTCCTATTACCTCGTCGAAAACAACCGCACCGGTGTTTATGTTTATTATTCTTCCTCCGAAGTACTTGACAAGGTCGTGCTGGTGAGTGACCATTACCACCGTCGTTCCGCAGGCGTTTATGCCCTTTAAAAGATCAACTATTTCAAAACTGCGCTCGGGGTCTATGTTTCCCGTCGGCTCGTCCGCAATTATCAGCTGCGGGTCGTTTACAAGCGCCCTTGCCAGAGCAACCCTTTGCTGCTCGCCTCCCGACAGATCGCTCGGATACGACTTAGCCTTTGAGGCAAGCCCCACAAGGCTTATCACGTAGGGCACGCGGGAACGTATGTATTTTATGGGCGCGTCTATCGCCCTCAGGGCAAACGCCACGTTGTCGTATACCGTAAGGTTTGGTATCAGGCGGAAGTCCTGAAACACAACGCCTATTGTCCTTCTAAGCTCAGGAATCCTTCTTGAGCGCAGCTTGTTGAGATTGTAGCCGTTTACCGTCACTTCTCCTTCGGACGCCGCAAGCTCGCGGAGCATGAGCTTTATAAGCGTGCTCTTGCCTGCGCCGGATGCGCCGACAATAAACGCAAACTCCCCGTCGTCTATCTTTAAACTCACATGCTGAAGCGCATGCTGGCCGGTCGGATAGGTGTATGAGACGTTTTTAAATTCAACCATTTTCAAGACCTTTCTTTTACATTATGCATCTGACACCGCTTGTAAACTGTTTTAAGAATCGCATCACAGCATAACAGCCGCGCAAGAAAAATCAGAACTTGACCGGATCGGAGGAGAGATACTTCTTGACCATAAGCGCAATCTTGAACACTATCGCGTGGTCGAACTCCCTCAGGTCAAGACCCGTCAGCTTCTTTATCTTTTCAAGTCAGTATACAAGCGTATTTCTGTGCACGAAGAGCTTCCGGGAAGTTTCGGACACGTTGAGGTTGTTTTCAAAGAACTTCTGTATTGTGAACAGAGTCTCCTGATCCAGCGACTCTATAGAGCCTTTTTTAAACACTTCTTTTAAGAAAGTCTCGCACAAAGTCGTGGGAAGATGATATATAAGCCTTGCAATGCCCAGGTTTTCATAGCTGACAATGGTCTTTTCGGTGTCGAACACCTTGCCGACTTCAAGCGCTATCTGTGCTTCCTTAAAGGATACCGCAAGATTGCGCACGTTGTCAACAATCGTTCCCACACCTACGTTTACCCTTGTGTAGAACTCGCTCAAAAGCGTGTCCGCTATCGAGAACGCAAGCTTTTCAAGGTCGGATGTTTCTATGTTCGGCCTTACCTCTTTTATCAAAACAATATCGGTGTCCGATATCGTAAAGACAAAGTCCTTAGACTTGTCGGGGAAGAGGTTTTGTATGACGTCAAAGGCGGATACGTCGTTAGACGCAACTATTCTTATTAAGAACACCACTCTTGTGACGTTTGAATTGAAGTGCAGCTCCCTTGACTTGAGCTGTATGTCGCCGGGAAGGATGTTGTCCAAAACGACATTCTTGACAAAGTTGTTGCGGTCGTATTTTTCATCGTAAAACTGCTGCAGGTTCTGCAAGGCGATGCAAAGCATGGACGCACACTTGTACGCAGCTTCGTCCGTGCCCTCCGTAAATACAAAATACTCGTTTTTAGGCTTGGGGCCGAACGGCATGTATGTGAACCCGTCGCGGATGAAATAGTCGCTCGTCTCGCTTAAATCGAGCGATATGAACTCGTTTGTGCAGCCTACCTTGGACTGGTCGCTGCACGCTATTATCAAAGCGTCGCAATCAATAACTCCAAGCTCACAGCCGAGGACATCATGCATTTGTGAAATTACACCCTGAAAAAGTCTGTTTGACATGTAACATACTCCCTGCTTAAAAATTTTGCATTTCAGCCATGAAACTCATGCGAACGCAATTCATCAATTATTACAAATTGTAACACGCTTTTTTGTTTCATGTGTTAATAATTTATGAACACGACGAAAAAACATCAATTTTTTTAGACAGTATTACCAACATAAAAGAAATTAAGTCATGTCAGGCGGATATATTGCTCAAAAATTGGTCTGCACCCTATATCAATGTAATAATTATACCGCTCCTGCCGCCGCGTTTGTGCTGTCCTGCGCCGAAAAACAAAAGCCGCCTGATGCCGGCTTCAGACTTGTCATCGCGCCGGCACTACTGCACCGACGTGCAAACACATCCTGAGAACGGTATCAGACAGCTTTTAAAGCCGAGCGGTGTGGCCAAAGGCTTACTTTGCCTACGAATTCANNGGCGTGCGAGCGAAAACCGGGGCTACAAGGCTGTTTACTGCGGTTTCCTCATCCGGACCGTCAGCGATTATTCTTATAGACGTACCGCCGATTATGCCGAGAGAGAGGACTCCCAAAAGGCTCTTGCCGTTTACACGCCTCTCCTCTTTTTCTACCCAGATTGACGACTTGAATTCGTTGGCCTTCTGGA